>DATLEL010000027.1:0-12134 GCA_035525255.1 Usitatibacter sp. | reverse complement strand
GTGGACCGCGCGGGGCAGCCGGTGGCGCGCCACCTCACGCGCGACATGCCCCATGCCTTCTTCAGCGGCAGCGGAGCCGTCGCGGCGCGCATGCGCGTGGCGTAGTCCTTGGAATACAAGCTGCCGGTTTCGACGCTGGTGGTGATCCACACGCCGGGGCTGGAGGCACTCCTCCTGGAGCGCGCGGACCGTCCCGGCTACTGGCAGTCGGTCACCGGCGGCCAGCACCCGGGCGAGGCGCTGCGGGACACGGCGGTGCGCGAGGTGGCCGAGGAGACCGGCATCGACGCCACCCGGCACATCCTCGACGACTGGAACTTGCGCAACATTTTCGAAATCTATCCAGTGTGGCGGCACCGGTATGCACCGGGGGTCCTCCACAACATCGAGCACGTCTTCGGCCTGACGTTGCCCGGCCCGGTGAGCGTGACGCTCTCGCCGCGCGAGCACTTGCGCTACGAGTGGCTGCCGTGGGGGGAAGCGGCCGAGCGCGTATTCTCGTGGAGCAACCGAAAGGCCCTGCTGATGCTTCCGGAAAGAGTGCGCCACCGACCATGACCAAGCCCAAGGCGTTCAACGTCGTCACGTACAACATCCACAAGGGGTTGTCGCAGTTCAACCGGCGCATCGTGCTCCACGACATCCGCGAGCGCCTGAAGTCCCTCGACGCGGACGTGGCATTCCTGCAGGAGGTGCAGGGCAAGGACGACAAGAGCGCGCGCCGCCACATGACCTGGCCGGAGGTGTCGCAGCACGAGTTCCTCACCCACGAGGGCTGCCACAGCGTCTACGGCATGAACGCCGTGTACCAGCACGGCCACCACGGCAACGCGGTGGTGAGCCGCCACCCGATCCCCAAGTGGGAGAACATCGACATCTCGCACCACCCGATCGAGAGCCGCGGGCTGCTGCACTGCGAGATCCTGGTGGACGGATGGAAGGAACCGGTCCACTGCATCAACGTGCACCTCGGGCTGTGGGCGCGCAGCCGCCGTTTCCAGCTGGAGTGGATGGCGGACCGCATCCGCGCCTCGGTGCCCAAAAAGGGTCCCCTCATCGTGGCGGGCGATTTCAACGACTGGCAGAAGAAGGCGAGCGACTACCTCGCCGCCGAGCTGGGCCTCTACGAAGTGTTCGAGCGCACCGAGGGGCGCCTTGCGCGAAGCTACCCGGCGCAGATGCCGATCTTCACGCTCGACCGCATCTACGTGCGCGACCTCAACATCGAGGGGGTGCAGCGCCACGTGGGCGCGCCATGGTCGCGGCTATCCGACCACGTGTGCCTCGCGGCACGGCTGTCTCGCTGAAGAAAAGTTCATCACCCCGGATGCTGCAATCGCAGCGTTAGTCCGGGGTCCAATCACCGGGCGGGTCGATTCGCCGCGGCGCCGCGGATCAGCGTGCCGACGCCGGAGCTGGTGAGCACCTCCAGCAGCAGCGCATGCGACACGCGGCCGTCGATGATGTGCGCGCTCTTCACGCCATTCCGCACCGCATCGAGCGCGCAATCCACCTTGGGCAGCATGCCCCCGGAAATGGTGCCGTCGTCGATCATCTCCTTCACTTTCGCCGCGGTGAGGCCCGTGACCACCTTGCCTTCCTTGTCGAGCACGCCGGTGGTGTTGGTGAGGAGGATCAGCTTCTCGGCCTGCAGCGTGATGGCGAGCTTGCCCGCGGCCACGTCGGCGTTGATGTTGTAGGCGGTGCCGTTCTCGTCGCTGCCGATGGGCGCGATCACCGGGATGAAGTCGCGCTGGTCGAGGAGCTGGATGATCTCAGGGTCGATGCGCACGATCTCGCCCACCAGGCCCACGTCGATCTTCTTCTTCTTGTTCTCCTTGCTCGCGAGCTTCAACTTGCGCGCATGGATGAAGTGCCCGTCCTTGCCCGTGAGGCCCACGGCCTTGCCGCCGGCCTTGTTGATGAGCGTCACGATGTCCTGGTTGATGAGGCCGCCCAGCACCATCTCCACCACGTCGAGCGTCTCCTCGTCGGTGACCCGCATCCCCTGGATGAACTCGCTCTGCTTGCCGAGCTTCTGCAGCAGCGCGCCGATCTGGGGCCCGGCGCCGTGCACCACCACCGGGTTCATGCCGATCAGCTTCAGCAGCACCACGTCCTCCGCGAAGTCCTCCTGGAGGGCCACGTCGGTCATGGCGTTGCCGCCGTACTTCACCACGATGGTGCGGTCGTAGAAGCGCTGGATGTACGGCAGCGCCTCGATGAGGACTTCGGCCTTCTGGGCGGACGTGAGCTTGGGGGGCATGGGCGGAGAGGGTGGAAACGCGAGCGCCAATCATAGCGAGATTCGCCGCGGGTGTAAGATTCCCGCGAAGCAAAGCGCACACGGAGAGACCCGATGGACGACTCGAAACGCAGGCTCCTCACTTCCGCCGTGGCCGGCATGATCGCGCTGGGCCTGGCGCAGTCCGCGGCCGCCCAGGGCAAGGATGCCAACGAGAAGTGCTACGGCATCGCCAAGGCCGGGCAGAACGATTGCGGCACGGCCACCCACACTTGCGCGGGCCAGGCGAAGAAGGACAACGCGCCCGACGAATGGAAGTACGTGCCCAAGGGCACGTGCGAAAAAGCCGGCGGCAAGACCAAGCCGCCCGCCGGCAAGTAACGGCGTGGTCGGCATCGGCCTGCGCGCGCCACACTACGCGCCGCTCGCCCACAGCCGCCCGCCGCTCGGCTTCCTCGAAGTCCACAGCGAGAACTACTTCGCCGCCGGCGGGCCGGCGCTCGCCTGGCTCGAGCGCTTCCGCCGCGACTACGAGCTGAGCCTGCACGGGGTGGGGCTTTCGCTCGGCTCGAGCGATCCGCTCGACGAGCGCCATCTCGCCAAGCTTGCCGCGCTGGTCGAGCGCACGCAGCCGATGCTGGTCTCCGAGCATCTCTGCTGGAGCTCCATCGGCGGGCGCCACGCCAACGACCTGCTGCCGCTGCCCTTCACGGAGGAGGCCATCGGTCACGTCGTCGCGCGCGTGCAGCGCGTCCAGGAACGGCTCGCACGCGCCATCCTGGTGGAGAACGTCTCCAGCTATCACGCCTTCGCCGAGTCGACGCTGCCCGAGGAGCGCTTCGTGGCGGAGGTCGTGCGCCGCGCCGGCTGCCGGCTGCTCCTCGACGTGAACAACGTGTACGTGAATGCGCGCAACCACGGTTTCGATCCTTCCGCCTACCTGGAGGCGCTCGATCCGGCATCCGTGGGAGAGATCCATCTCGGCGGGCACACGCAATGCGACGGCATGCTGGTCGACACGCACGGGGCGCCGGTGTGCGAGGCCGTGTGGTCGCTCTACGAGGAGGCGCTGAGACGTTTCGGGCGACAACCGACGCTGGTCGAATGGGACACCGACATCCCTGCGCTGGACGTGCTGCTCGGGGAGGCCGAGCGGGCGCGGGCGATGCAGATGGTGCCCGCGCACCAAGCGATGGAGGCGACGGCGTGAGCAGGGCACTCGCCCCGCTGCAGCGCGATTTCCTGGCGGGGGTGGAGGGCGACGGTCCCTGCGCACCCGGCCTCGAGGTCTATCGACGCGGCGTGCTGGAGAACCGCATCGGCGCGCTCGGCGCGGCCTACCCGGTGGTGCGCCGGCTGGTGGGAGAGTCGTTCTTCCGCGAGGCCGCCGCGCGCTACGCGCGCGCGCATCCCTCGATCAGCGGCGACCTCAACGAGTTCGGCGATCGCATGGCGGCCTTCCTTGCCGCGTACCCCCATGCCGCGGCGCTGCCCTATCTCGCGGATGTCGCGCGCCTGGAGTGGGCAGTGCACGAATCACTGCGTGCCGAGGACGGCGTGCCTGTCGATTTCGCGGGCCTCGCCGGCCGCGACCCGGACCACTACGCGGCGTTGCGATTCGCCCTCGCCCCTTCGGTGCGCTGCATCGCGTCGCTGCATGCGATCCACGCGCTGTGGTGCGCGAACCAGCCTGGGCGCGACGGCACCGCATGCCATGACGTTCCGGAGCGCGTGCTCGTGTGGCGGCGCGCGGGCGCGGTGGAGATGCGCGTGCTGGACGCCGGCGAGTGGGAATTCCTCGATGCGGTGGCGCGGGGAGAGACACTGGGCGCGTGCCACGAGCATTTCGGTGACGACCTGCGCTTCGCCGGAATGCTCGCCCGTCACGCGCTCGACGGTGTGCTCGGCGCCGTGGCGGAGTGATCCCGCGCCCTGCTTCATTCCTCCCGGCGTTCGCCGCGCTGCTGATGCTGGCGGCACAACCCGCCGCGCCGCAGGAGACGACCGCCGAAGCGCTGGCGCGCCGCGGGGCGTGGGACCTCGCGATCCTGTCCGAGCGACTCGGCAAGCTGCACGCGCAGGCGGGTCAGGGCCTCCTCGCCGAGCGCGCACGCCGCGGCCTCGCGGAGGGAAGCCGGCAGTTCGATGCGCTGCTGCGCTCCACCGCGGCCGCCGCTTCCGGCGAGACGCGCGAACGATACCTGCTGCTCGGCCTGCTGTGGCAGGACTACCGGGCGTGGCTCGCGCGCCCGGCGACTCGCGAGAACGCGCGCCGCCTGGCCGAGCGCACCGAGGAGCTCGCCTGGGTCGCCGGGCAGGCTGCACGGGCGTGGACGGCGCGATCGGCCCGGGCGGTGAGCGCGGCACAGGCCGCGCAGGCCAGCGTGCTCGCGCAGCGCGTGGCGCGGCTGCAGCTCCTGAGGCGCTGGGATGTGCGGGACGATGCCGCCACGCGGGAGCTCGCCGGCGCGTCGCTGCAGCTACGGAGCTCGCTCGCCTCCCTGCGCGCGGGCGCGGGCGACGACGCGGAGATCGCCGCCGAGCTGCAGGTGGCCGAGAACCAGCACGTGTTCCTCGAGCGCGCGGTGCAGGACCTCGCGGCGAAGCCCGCGCTCGCGCAGCCGCTGGAGATCGTCGCCAAGACGGGCGACAACATCCTCGAATCCCTGCAGCGGGTGGTACGGCTCTACGAAGCGCGCGAGCTCAGCGCAGCGCCCGCGCGTTGACCACGTCCATCACCACCTTCCAGCCGCCCTCCTCGCGCCGCCATACCCGCAGGTAGTGCCCCCGCACGGTCGCCGGCGCCGCCGCGTCGGCATAGTAGCCCATGGCATAGCCGAAATCATCCGAACGCGCGGCCTCGATGCGCTCCGCGGTCCACGCGATGCGCAAGTCGCTCATGGACGGCGACGCGAGAGCCGCCGCATGGCTCGCCTCGGGAACGATGCCTTCGCGGTAACGGCGGAGCGAGGCGGCGCCGTGGGCGCGGTAGGCTTCGCGCTCCCCGCGCGAGGCGCTGTCGCGGGCGAATGCGGCTTCCGCTTCGTGCAGCGAGCCTCCGGCGCGCGACGCCACGGGAAGATGCAGTTCGAGCGGCGCATCCGCCAGCGCCGGCGTGGCGTGCCCGATGCCGAGGTCGATCGCCACGCGCCACGGCTGGCCAGGCTCGCGCTTCCAGATCGACACGAACTGCCCGAAGGAAGACGGGGCGCTCGCGCCGGGCGCGGTGATCTTCCACGGCCCGGTCGAAAGGCCCATCTCTCCCGATGCGGCAACCTCGACGTACGCCGGGCGCCAGTCGAGCACGATCGCGGGCGCGGCGCGCGGTGCCAGCCAGTCGCGGGCCACCACCCAGCCGTCGCGCACCAGGACGCCATCGGCCGCGAAGTGGGCCATGAAGGCCGCGCGCATGTCTTCGCGCACCGAATGCGCCGCGAATGCGGTCTCCGCGGCGGCGAGGGACTCCGCGGCTTCGCGGGATGGGGGAGCGTGGGCGCAGGCGGTCACGGCGAGCGCCGCGAGCAGGGCGGCGAGATTCTTCATGGCGGCGATGCTACGCCGCGGCGCCTGCGCGGATCGTTACGAAAGATTCAAGGGGTCAGGTTGCCAAGTAACCTGACCCCTTGAACTACAAAACGTAGCGGGCCAGGTCCTCGCTGCGCGCGAGGTCGGCGAGGCGCGCGTCGACGTAGGCCGCATCGATCACCACGCGCGCGGCGTTGCGCCCCGCGTCGAAGGAGACTTCCTCGAGGAGCTTCTCCATCACGGTGTACAAGCGCCGCGCGCCGATGTTCTCGGTGCGCTCGTTGACGGAGAAGGCGATCTCGGCGAGCCGGCGCACGCCCTCGGGCGTGTATTCCAGCTCCACGCCCTCGGTCGCCAGCAGCGCCTGGTACTGGCGCGTGAGGCAGGCGTCGGTCGCGGTGAGGATGCGCTCGAAGTCCTCCACCGAGAGGCTCGACAGCTCGACGCGGATCGGCAGGCGCCCCTGCAGCTCGGGGATCAGGTCCGACGGCTTGGCGAGGTGGAACGCGCCGCTCGCGATGAAGAGGATGTGGTCGGTGCGGATCATCCCGTACTTGGTGGTGACCGCCGTGCCCTCCACCAGCGGCAGCAGGTCGCGCTGCACGCCCTGGCGCGAAACGTCGGCGCCCTGCATCTCGCCCCGGCTCGCGATCTTGTCGATCTCGTCGATGAACACGATGCCGTCCTCCTCCACCGCGCGCAGCGCCTTGAAGCGGATCTCGTCTTCGTTCACGAGCTTGAGCGCTTCCTCGTCGGTGAGGAGGCGTAGCGCCTCGCGGATGCGCAGCGTCCGGCGCTTGCGGCGGGAGTGGCCCATGTTCTGGAACATGCCCTGGATCTGGCTGGTGAGCTCTTCCATCCCGGGCGGCGCCAGGATCTCCATGCTGGAGCCGGGCTGCGCGAGATCCACTTCGATCTCCTTGTCGTCGAGCTTGCCCTCGCGCAGCATCTTGCGGAAGCGCTGCCGCGTCGAGTTGGCGTCGTTGCCTTCCCCCGGCGGCACGCCCGGAAGCAGCGCGTCCAGCACGCGCTCCTCGCCCGCGTCCTCGGCCCGGGGGCGCACCTTGAGCATTTCCTGCTCGCGCGTGGACTTGATCGCCGACTCGGCCAGGTCGCGGATGATCGAATCCACGTCGCGCCCGACGTAACCCACCTCGGTGAACTTGGTCGCCTCGACCTTGATGAAGGGCGCGTTGGCGAGCCGCGCCAGGCGCCGCGCGATCTCGGTCTTGCCGACCCCGGTGGGCCCGATCATCAGGATGTTCTTCGGCGTGATCTCGGTGCGCAGCGGATCGGGCACCTGCGAGCGGCGCCAGCGATTGCGCAGCGCGATCGCCACGGCGCGCTTGGCATCGCCCTGCCCGACGATGTACTTGTCCAGCTCGTGGACGATCTCCTGCGGCGTCATCATCGAGGCGGGCTCGGCGGGCGGCAGGGCGGGGGTCGGCGTGGCGTTCACAGCGTCTCGATCACGTGGTTCTGGTTGGTGTAGATGCACAGGTCGCCGGCGATCTCGAGCGAGCGCTTGACGATGTCGGCGGGCTCGAGCGCCGAATGCTGCAGCAGCGCCAGGGCGGCGGCCTGCGCGTAGCCGCCGCCGCTGCCGATGGCGAGCAGGCCATGCTCCGGCTCGAGCACGTCGCCGGTGCCGGTGATGATGAGCGACGAGGTGCGGTCGGCGATGGCCAGCATCGCCTCCAGCCGGCGCAGCATGCGGTCGGTGCGCCAGTCCTTCGCGAGCTCGACCGCGGAGCGCAGCAGGTTGCCCTGGTGCTTCTCCAGCTTGGCCTCGAAGCGCTCGAAGAGGGTGAAGGCATCGGCGGTGGCGCCGGCGAAGCCCGCGAGGATGCGGTCCTGGTAGAGCCGCCGCACCTTGCGGGCCGAGGCTTTCACCACGATGTTGCCGAGGGTCACCTGGCCGTCGCCGCCCATGGCGACGCGCTCGCCGCGGCGCACGGAAAGAATGGTGGTGCCGTGGAACTGCGGGGGGTCTGCGGTCATAAAGGGTTACGGGTGTTTTAGAGTCTGGCCTTCAGGCCATGCACCTGAAATTGCCGTTTGAAAAACGGCAATTTCAGGTGGACTTGCGGCGCACCAGGATGGCGTACCGGTTGACCCCCAGCGCCTCGAGGAGTGCCGCGTTGAGCTCGTTCAGGTTGGCGAGGATCACGCGCTTGCCGGCGAGCTGGATCGCCTTCACGGTGTCGAAGAAGGCCGAGGTGTAGGGAAAATCGATGCGCAGCACCTTGGACATGTCCACGACCACCTCGCTGCGCGTCGCCGCGTGGGAATTCAGCTCCGCCACCTGGTTGGCGCTGGCCGACGACACCACGCCCTTCAGCGCGAACCCAGCCTCCGGCGGGCGCGATGCCGGCGCGGGCTCGGGCTTGGCGCCGGGCGCGGCCTTGGCGGCAGCGGCGGCTACGGTGTTCACGTAGACCTCCCAATTGGGCGGCGACATCTCGAACGCGACCGCGTACTCGAGCCCCAGCTCCTCGAACTCCTCCATCTTGCCGAGGATGATGTACAGCTCGAAGAGCAGCAGCCAGAACGGGCGCTGCAGGTCGGTCGCCTTCTCGTTGAATGCCGCGCGCAGGACCTTCTCCAGCGACTCGTGGTTGTTGAACCACATCGGCAGCTGCTTCTTGCGCATCTTCTGCAGCGCGGCGGAGAAAAGCTTCGCTTCCTCGGCCGAGATCGCGACGACCTTGGCCAGGTCGAGCCTCACCGTTCCCTGGTCCTCGGCGAACGCCACGAACTTCTCCAGGTCCGCGGCGAGCTCGCCGTCGGCGTTGGGCTTGAGCGCGTAGAAATCCTTGCGCTCGCGGCTCTGCGTACGCCGCGGGTCGCTTGCGGCGTCGGCGTTGTCCGCCCATGCCGGCGGCGATTGCTCGAACTTCACCGTGAACAGCATCGACAGCGAGTCGAACTCCGCGCGATTCGAGGCGAGCTGGTGCAGGTCGAACAGCATGAGCCAGGCCTGCTTGTTGTTGCGGCCCATGGCGTCCTTGATCTCGGCCTTGAGCAGTGCGATGGCCGCGCCGGGATTGTCCGCGGCATACAGCACCGCGGCCTCCTGTGCGATCGGCAGGGAAGCGGAGTGGTATTCCTCGGAGCCGAGGCGGCCCGCCGGCCGCGCGGCGGGACGGATATTGCCGGAAGTGCCTCCGAGAGCGGACGTGGCCATGGCGACTCAGTATAACTCCCGCTTTCCGGGGGCAGCGTCCTCAGGCCACGCAATACGCGAGGCCTTCCTCGAACAGCCGGCGCGGGATCTTGCGCCCGATGAAGACCATCACGCTCTCGCGCGCCTCTCCCGGGCCCCAGGGCTTGCCGGGCGTGCCGCCCATCAGCATGTGCACACCCTGGAAGATCATGCGGCGCGGCTCGCCCTGGATGTTGAGGACGCCCTTGTAGCGCAGCAGGTCCTCGCCGTAGTTCTGGATCATCAACGACAGGAAGGTCTCGATCTTCTCCATGTGCATCGGCCGCGGATCCTTCCACACGAACGAGGTCACCTCGTCGTCGTGCTCGTGGTAATCGCTGGTGAGGAACTCGGGATCCACCTCCAGCGCCGCATTCAGGTTGAAGCCGCGGATGTCGAGGAGCTCCTTCACGTCGGTTTCGCCCATGTGCACCCGGCTCTGGTGCGCGCGCGGGTTCATCTGGCGCAGGCGCTTCATGAGCGCGTCGGCCTCGGCGTCGCCCACGAGGTCGGTCTTCGACAGCAGGATGCGGTCGGCGAAACCCACCTGCCGGCGTGCTTCGTCGTGCTGGTCCAGCTGCTTGCCCGCGTGCTTCGCGTCCACCACCGTCACCACGGCGTCCAGCAGGAATTGCTCGTGGATGGTCTCGTCCATGAAGAACGTCTGCGCCACGGGGCCCGGGTTCGCGAGGCCGGTGGTCTCGATGATCACGCGGTCGAACTTGAGCTTCCCCTGGCGCTTCTTCTTCGCCAGGTCGCCGAGGATGCGCACCAGGTCGCCGCGCACCGTGCAGCACAGGCAGCCGTTGTTCATCTCGACGATCTGCTCCTGCTTGTCCTTCACCAGGATCTCGTTGTCGACGCCGGTCTCGCCGAACTCGTTCTCGATCACCGCGATCTTCTCGCCGTGCTGCTCATGGAGGATGCGGTTCAGCAGCGTGGTCTTCCCCGCGCCGAGGAAGCCGGTGAGGATGGTGACCGGGATCAGGTCCTTTTCCTTGCTTTGCACGGATGCCATGGGAGCCTCGTGGAATATGCCGTTTCGACGCCGCGCCGGCGGCAGGGTTCAGGCCTTCTTCCTGCGGGCGCGCGGATGGGCGGCGTCGTAGACCTTGGCCAGGTGCTGGAAATCGAGGTGAGTGTAGACCTGGGTGGAGGCGATGCTCGCATGGCCCAGCATCTCCTGGACCGCGCGCAGGTCCCCGGACGATTGCAGCACGTGCGACGCGAAGGAGTGCCGCAGCATGTGCGGATGGACGTCGATCTGCAGCCCGGCGGCGAGCGCCCAGCGCTTGATGCGCCGCTGCACTTCGCGTGGCGCCATGCGCCGCCCGGACTTGCCGACGAACAGCGCGCTCTCGCCGGGTGCCGCGAGCGTGGAGCGCACCGGCAACCAGCGCGAAATGGCGTCGATGGCCGCCGTACCCACGGGCACGATGCGCGCCTTGGAACCCTTGCCGAGCACGCGCACCTCACCCGATGCCGCGTCGAGCGAGCCCACGTCGAGGCCGGTGGCTTCGGAGACGCGCAGGCCGCACGAATAGGTGATCTCGAACAGCGCGCGATCGCGGATACCCAGCGGGGTGGCGTCCTCCACGCCCATCAGGCGCACCGCTTCGTCCGGCGAAAGGACCTCCGGCAGCTTGCGCGCCGCGCGCGGGGGCTTCACGCCGACGCAGGGATTGGCGGCGACTTCCTTGTGGCGCAGCAGCCAGGCGAACCAGCCGCGCCAGCTGGAAAGCACGCGCGCGAGCGACCGCGGAGCCTGGCCCTTGCCGTGCAGCGTCGCCACGAAGCGCCGGATGTCGGCGCCGCCGAGTTCCGCGAGGGGTCGCGGGCCCGCGAAGGCGAGCAGCAGCTGCGCATCACGGGAATAGGCCGCGAGCGTATGCGCCGCGAGGCGCCTTTCATGGCGCAGGTGGGAGAGGTAGCGCTCGAGGGCGCTAGGCGACGGGCTCACGGACGGGAGTGACGAAACGCCACAGCGCGTGGCTCACCAGCTCGCCGATGCGAGCAAGGTGGAGCGTGCCCATCTCCGCATAGAAGCGCTTCGGGTCCTCGGAGGCGAGCGCCACCACGCCAAAGGCGAGGTTGTCGCGGGCGAGCGGCACCAGCGCGAACGACTTCAAGTGCGGAGCCGCCTCGCCGAACCAGGATTGGCTCTCGTACACCGCGTGGCTGCCGCAGTAGGGCGAGGTCATCTTCTCCACGAACTCGCGCATCTCGACCGCGGTGTGGGAGAACTCCTTGGTGTCGGGATTCTCCTCGGCCACGTTCCACAGGCGCACCGCCACGTGCGGCACCGCGAAATGGTCGAGCAGGTCGAGGTACAGCGTGTCGAGCGCGGCGTCGAGGCTGGGAGCCTCGATCAGGCGGCAGCAGAGGCGATGCACCTTCTCGCCCACCGCGTCGTTCTCCTCGCCGAAGCGGATCAGCTCGCGCAGCTTGTCCTCGAGGAGCTTCGCCTTCTCGCGCACCGCCACCAGCTGGCGCTCGCCGATGGAGACCGCGCGCCCGCCGTGGGGATGGGGGATCTGCAGGTTCATCAGCAAGTCGACGTGCTGCTCGAAGAAACCGGGGTTCTGCTTGATGAATTCGGCGACCTGTTCGGCTGTGAGCAAACTACTTTCTCCCGGGGATCTCGATCACGCCGTCGAATACGCGCACGGCATCGCCCGTCATCATAACGGGGTGGGGGAGCCCTCGCCAGCCGATCGAGAGATCACCGCCGTGCGTCGTGACGCGCACGCGCTCATCCAGCATCCCGAGCCGGATCCCGGACACCACCGCGGCGCAGGCGCCTGTGCCGCAGGCGAGCGTCTCTCCGGCGCCGCGTTCCCAGACTCGCAGCAGGATGTGGTCGCGCGCGACCACCTGCATGTAGCCTGCGTTCACGCGTCGCGGGAAGGAGGGATGCCGCTCGATGAGCGGGCCCTGCTCCGCGACGGGTGCGCGCTCCACGTCCCGGACGACCTGCACCGCATGCGGGTTGCCCATCGAGAGCACGCTCACCTGGACTGGATAGCCGGCCACGCGCAGCTCGTACGTGGGACGCTCGTCGTCCGCGAGGAACGGGATATCGCGGGGCACGAAGCGGGGAGCGCCCATGTCCACGGTCACCTGCCCCGAATCCTCGATGCGCGGCGCGATGACGCCGCT
>DATLEL010000435.1:0-6264 GCA_035525255.1 Usitatibacter sp. | reverse complement strand
TTCGGTCTACGACCGCGCCAAGCAGGCGATGATGCTCGAGACCGACCGCCCGCACGTGCTGCGCGAGATGATCTACGTCTGCCGTCCGGCGGGCGTGATCTCCATCCCCGGCGTCTACGGCGGCCTGGTGGACAAGATCCCCTTCGGCGCGCTGATGAACAAGGGGCTCACCGTCCGCACCGGCCAGACGCACGTGAACCGCTGGACCGAGGACCTGCTGCGCCGCATCCAGGCGGGGCAGATCGACCCCTCCTTCGTCATCACGCACACGGTTCCCCTGGAGCGGGGGCCCGAGATGTACAAGGTCTTCCGCGACAAGGAAGACGGCTGCATCAAGACCGTCCTCAAACCGTTCATGCACTGAGGCTCGCCATGGAATATCAAAGAAGATTGAACCGCACCGCCACCACCCGGCGCGCGGCTGAAGGACTCGGATGGTTCAGCATCGGCCTCGGTCTCGCGGAGCTGCTGTTCGCGCGCCCGATGGCACGATCCCTTGGCATGAAGGGCGACGAAGGATTGCTCCGCCTCTACGGCGTGCGCGAAGTGGCCACCGGAATCGGCATCCTCGCATCACGGGATCCGACGCCGTGGATCTGGGGCCGCGTGGCCGGTGACGGACTCGACGTCGCGACGCTGCTCGCCTACTTCCACGACAGCCCGCGCAAGGGAAATATCGCGCTGGCGCTGGCCGCGGTGGCGGGTGCGACGGCGATGGACGTGATGACCGCCGAGGCGCTCACCGAGCAGAAGAAGCCGGCGCGCCGCGCCGTGCGCGATTACAGCGATCGCAGCGGCTTCCCGAAAGGGATCGAGGCCGTGCGCGGATCGGCGAAGGACTTCATGGTGCCGCGCGACATGCGCGCAGCGCTTCCGTCGCCGGAGCAACGCACCCACGTTCACTGATCGTCGCGCAGCTCGTCCTGGAGGAACTGCAGCACCGCGAGCTCGTCGCGGCGCAGCGCCGCGGCGCCCTTGCCGCGCGAGGGGCGCGCACCGGGAAGCTCCGGCGCCGCGCCGATCGTGTGGCCGGTGAGGTAGGCCTCGACGATCGCGGGGTGCACGTAGTACTTGCGGCACACCGTGCGGGTATTTCCCAGGCGCTGCGCCACGTCGTCGATGGCGCGGATCACGTTGCGGTCGGCTTCGCGGCGCGTCGCCGCGGGCCCGATGGAGCGCAGCATCACCGCCGCATGCATCGTGCCTCCCCAGGTGCGGAAATCCTTGGCGCTGAAATCGCGGCCCGTCACCTCGCGCAGGTAGGCATTCACGTCGTCCGAGGCGATGCTCTGGCGCTTGCCGTGCGCGTCCAGGTACTGGAAGAGCTCCTTGCCGGGCAGGTCCTGGCAGCGCTGGATGATGCGCGCGAGCCGCCTGTCGGTGAGGGCGACGTTATGGTCCACGCCGCTCTTGCCGCGGAAGCTGAAGCGCAGCGAGTTGCCTTCGATTTCCACATGCCGCCGCCGCAGCGTGGTGAGCCCGAAGGAATTGTTCTCGCGCGCGTACTCGTCGTTGCCGACGCGGATCAGCGTGCGGTCGAGCAGGCGCACCACGGTCGCCAGCAGCTGGCGGCGGCTCAAGTCCGGCGCGGCGAGGTCGCGCTCGATGCGGTCGCGCAGGCGCGGCAGCACCTCGCTGAACTCCAGCATGCGGCGGAATTTGGAGCGGTCGCAGGCCTCCCGGTACGACGCGTGGTAGCGGTATTGCTTGCGCCCGCGCGCATCGCGCGCCGTGGCCTGGATGTGGCCGTCGGGGTCGGGGCAGATCCACACGTCGGTCCACGCCGGCGGGATCGCGAGGGAGTTGAGCCGCTTGCGCTTGTCCTTGTCGCGGATGCGAACGCCATTGGGGGCGAAGTAGATCCAGCCGCTGCCCGCGCGCCGCCGGCTGATGCCGGCGAAAGCATCGCTCACATAGCGCAGCCCGGCGCGAACCGCCCTGCTGCGATGCTCGCGATTCCTCAGCGATGCCACGGTGCCGCATCCCTCCCCGGATTTCGCGTGAGGATACTCGACGCGCTACCGGTTCAACAACAGCAACGGCGCAGGCGCTCGCGCGCGGGATCGAGTTCCTGGCGCGAGTCCCCGAGGAACATCGCCTACGGGGCGCCCACGCCTTCGACGGCCTCGTAGTGCAGCACCGACGGGAACGGATCGTAAAAGTGGTGCAGCAGGCGCCTCCACTCCTGGTACTGGGGCGACTTGCGGAACCCCTCCTCGTGGTCGGCGACGCTGTCCCAGCGCACCAGCAGCAGGTAATGCCCTTCCCGCTCGATGCATCGCTGCAGCTGGTGGGAGCGGTAGCCGGGCATGGAGGCGATGATCGCCTGCGCCGTGCGGAACGCCGCTTCGAATTCTTTCGTCTGCCCCGCGCGCACCTGCAGCGCCGCCGCTTCGAGGATCATCCCGCCTCCCGTGCATAGCGGGCGCCGATCTTCCCGGTGACGCTGTCGCCGACGCGAATCACGCCGCCCGAGACGATGCGCGCACGCAATCCGCCCTTGCCGGCGAGCACCTGCAGAACCTCCCGATGCGTACGCTTCGCGAGCAGCCTGCACGGCTCGCACAACTCCAGGCCCTCGAACACCGCCTCCCCGACGCCGAAACGCTTGCCCACCAGGGCATTGAGCGCGATGCCTTCGGTCACGATGTTTCGCCGCGACATCTCCGGCGTGAACGCGAGCCCCGTGGCCTGCGTGAAGCCGCGGATGTTCTCCAGCTCCACCAGCGTCACCTCGTATCCGGGGCCGCGGCGGTTCCTCGCCTCGGCGTAGCGATCGCCTTCCAGCCCCTGGTTCGCGAGCGCCTCGACACCCTGCAGGGACCGGGCCGGCGCCCCTTTCATCGGGGCCACGAAAATGTGCGTCACTGTCGCCACGTCAGCTCCTTGCCATGGCCGGCTTCGCCAGCACGACCGAGGTCTCGACCTGCCTCGCGGGGATGTTCCAATACGTGCGCAACAGGTTGTCCTTCGCCTCGGCGGGCACGACTTCGAATCCGTTGCGCCGATAGAAAGCGATCGCCCAGGATGCGTCGGCCCAGGTGCCGATCAGCATCGGCTTCGCGGTCAAGCCCTCGACGTGGCGGAGGAGCGCGGTGCCGATGCCGCTTCTCTGTGCGGCGGTCGCGACGTAGGCATGGCGCACCAACGCGACCGCGCCCTTGTCCTGCACTCCCATGAGCGCAAGCACGCCGCTTTCCTCCCCGCCGAGCCAGAACTCGACGCCGCGTTCGATCTCTTGCGACAGCTCTGCCGGCGACATGTAGGGCTCATGCCAGCGATCGGGAGGGATCACGCCGCGGTAGGCCTGGGCCGCGTCGTTGATGATGGAAAGCATGGCGGGCTCATCGGCGGGCTCGCTGCGGCGGATCTTCATGCCAGCGCGCGGCCGGGCGCACCCACGCTAGTCCGCGCGGCGTGTCGCGAGCTCCTGGTCGATGAGCGACAGCAGCTTGTCGAAGTCCGCGGGCTTGGTGAAGTGGTGGTCGAACCCCGCTTCGCGGGCGCGGTTCCGGTCGTCCTCCTGCCCCCAGCCGGTGATGGCCACCAGCAGCACCTTGCCACCGCGCTTGCCGCGTACATGGCGGGCGATGTCGTAACCGGAGAGCTTCGGCAGGCCGATGTCGAGCAACGCGACCGCGGGCTCGAACTCGTCGGCGGCCTCGATGCCTTCGGGGCCGTCGTAGGCGATGCGCACGGTATAGCCCATGACCTCGAGCAGGGTGGCAAGGCTGTTGGCGGCATCCTCGTTATCGTCGACGACCAGGATGCGCGGCGCGCTGAGCGGTGTGCTTTGTCCCATCGAGGCGTGACTTTACTCCACTGGCCCAGCAAGGGGGAGGCTTACGACGAATTCGCTGCCCATGCCGCGCCCCGCGCTCGTCGCACGAACCGTGCCGCCATGAAGCTCGACCAGCCGGCGAACGAGCGTGAGGCCGATTCCCAATCCTCCCTGCGACAGCCGGCGCGACTCCTCGCTCTGCACGAACATGCCGAATATCGCCTCGAGCTGCGATTCGGCAATGCCGATGCCGTTGTCGCTCACGCGAATCTCGACATGCCCGCGCTCGCATCGTGCATGGACTGCAATGCGCCCGCCGGGCGGCGTGTACTTCGCCGCGTTGTTCAGCAGGTTGGACATGACCTGCGAAAGCCGCACCATGTCCGCTTCGATCTTCACGGGAGCTTCGGGCAGCTCGATCACCAGCGCGTGCTTTCCGGCGTCGATGCCCGGCCTGCTCGCTTCCACCGCCTCGCGCACCACATCCGCGAGCGCGATGGGCTCGACGCGCAGCTCGATGCGATTGTTGGTGATGCGGGAGATGTCCATCAGGTCGTCCACCAGCCGCGACATGCGCCGCACCTGCCGGTCGATCACTTCGCCCACCCAGCGCTCCTGTTCGCCCAGCGCGGGCCGCGCGCGAAGAAGGTCCACCGCATTCCGGATCGGCGCCAGCGGATTGCGCAGCTCGTGCGCGAGCATCGCCAGGAACTCGTTCTTCCGCCGATCGGCCTCCCGCAGCGCCTCCATCAGCTGCGCATTCTCGATCGCGACCGCGGCGCGCCCCGCCAGGTCCTCGGCCGCATGCAGCTGCAGCTCGTCGTAGCGCCGTCCCGATTCAGCGGTGGCGAAGGTGAGCGCGCCGAACACGCGTCCATGGGAACGCATCGGCACGCAGATGAAGGAGCGCAGGCCGAGGGCCGTCAAGAGGCGCACATGTTCCGCGTCGCGCGCCACGCGCGGGATGGCCGAGGCGAAGTCCGGAAGCCACATCGGCTCGCCGCTGGCGATCACCTGCGGCGCTCCGTACGGCTTACCCTCGCCCGGGGGATAGCGGCGATACAGCTCCACCACCGCGGCTTCCATCGTCGGATCCTGGTGGCGCACCGCGAGCCGCCGGATGGTGCCGTCCGGCTCGCGCACGTGGACGCCGAACCAGTCCGCGAACGCCGGCACGGCCAGCGCCGCGATGCGTTCCAGCGTGCTTTCGTAGTCGACGACCTGCGCCAGGGTCTTGCCCGCCTGCGCGAGGAAGCGCGCCGCTTGCAGCTCGGCCCGCATGCGCTCCGGCGTCGGCTCGCGCTCGTCCGGACCCTGTGTCATTGCCGTCACCCGACCTCGCTCAGCAGCCGCTCGATCGCGACCTCGGCCTGTCGGACATACGTCCCCGCGAACAGGTTCGAGTGGTTGAGCACGTGGTAGAGGTTGTACAGGTCGCGGCGGACACGGTAGTCGTCGTGCGGGGCCCAGGCAGCGCGATACGCGGCAAGGAAATCCGGCGGAAAGCCGCCGAAGAGCTCGGTCATGGCGATATCGGCTTCACGGTCCCCAACGTAGACCGCGGGATCGAACACCAGCGCGCTGCCGTCTTCCAGCGACGCGGCGTTTCCGGCCCACAGGTCGCCATGCAGCAGCGAGCGCGCGGGCTGGTACCCGCGGAAGAATTCGCCGCAATCCGCGGCCAGGCGCTCGCCGCGGTCGATCATTTTCGATGGCAGGCGCTTCCGCGCCGCCATGCGCAGCTGCGCCATCAGGCGACGTTCGCGCCAGAAGGCGAGCCAGTCGTCGGACCATCCGTTGGACTGCGGGCTCGCGCCGATGAAATTGTCGTTCGCCCAGCCGAACCGCGCCTGCGCCACGCGATGTTGCGCCGCGAGCGACGCGCCCAGGCGCGCGGCGGCCGGGCCGTCGAGCGGGTGCAGCTCGAGCCATTCGAGCACCAGCCATGCGCGCTCGCCATCGTCGCCGTGCACCACCACCGCGGGAGTGCGCACCGCGGCTGCGGCATCGATCGCCTCGAGGCCCTCCGATTCCGCGACGAACATGGGAAGGTTCCCGACGTCGCCGACCTTGGCGAAATACGCCTGCGCGGCGTCACGCGTCTTCCCCTCGACCTTCCACGCCTCATGGATGCATCCGCCCGTGACCGGCGCGCTCGACGACGCGGTGAACGGGTTGCCGGTCGCGGTGGAGATGGACTTGGCGATGCGCTCGAGGAGCGACCGCGCCTTCACGCGCCCTTCATCCGCGCCAGGCCGGATTCGAGGTCCGCCAGCAGGTCGGCGGGATGCTCCAGGCCGATCTGCAGGCGCACCAGCGGGCCGCCGGACCATGGTGCCACCGTGCGGGCATAGCGGCCCAGGTTGCCCGGGCACACCAGGCTTTCATAACCGCCCCAGCTGTAGCCGAGCGTGAAGAGCTCGAGACCATCGATGAAGCGTGCGAGCTGCTCGCGCGTGGCGGCAGCGAGCTCGATGCCGAAG
>DATLEL010000429.1:0-3044 GCA_035525255.1 Usitatibacter sp. | reverse complement strand
CGCGGCGTGAAGTACTGGGACTGGGTGTGGGTGCGGACGCCCACGGGCGCACAGCTCAAGGTGCGCGCGCTGGTCACGCCACGCGTCGGTCCCGGCACCAGCTGGATGCCGTTCCACTTCGCCGGCTGGTGGCAGGGCAAGGACCTGCTGGACAAGTACCCCGAGGGGGCGGCGCCGTTCGTGCGCGGTGAGGCGGTGAACACCGGCACCACCTACGGCTACGACTCCGTGACCATGATGCAGGAAACCAAGACGACGCTCTGCGACATCGTGCGCGCCTGAAGAAAGACCAGGAGACAACCATGGCCAGAATGAAATTCATCTGTGACGCCGAGCGCTGCATCGAGTGCAACGGCTGCTCGACCGCCTGCAAGCAGGAGCACGAGGTGCCCTGGGGCGTGAACCGCCGCCGGCTGGTGACGGTGAACGACGGCGTGCCCGGCGAGCGGTCCATCTCGGTGGCTTGCATGCACTGCACCGACGCCCCGTGCATGGCGGTCTGCCCGGTGGACTGCTTCTATCGCACCGAGGACCAGGTCGTCCTGCACGACAAGGACCTGTGCATCGGCTGCGGCTACTGCTTCTACGCCTGCCCGTTCGGGGCGCCGCAGTTCCCGCAGGCGGGCGCCTTCGGCCTGCGCGGCAAGATGGACAAGTGCACCTACTGCGCGGGCGGCCCCGAGGAGAACCATTCCGTCGAGGAGTTCCGCAAGTACGGCCGCAACCGCATCGCCGAAGGCAAGCTGCCGGCGTGCGCGGAGATGTGCTCCACCAAGGCGCTCCTCGCCGGAGACGCGCCGGTGATCGCGCGGATCTACAAGACGCGCGTCATGACCCGCGGCAAGGGTGACGAGATCTGGGGCTGGGCCATGGCCTACGGCGGCAGCGGCAAGCTCGCCGACCAGGAAGGGGGCAAGGCATGAGGGCCGCGGGCGCGATGGCATTGGCGTTGTCGCTGCTCCTGGCCGCGGCCTGCAACGAAATTTCGCAGGACGCGGCCAAGCCGTATGCCGGCAAGGAAGACACCAAGGCGTACGCCAGCGACCGCTTCAAGGGCGACAAGGCGAAATACGAGGCGACATTGGCCGAGCGCGCGAAGTACCAGGACGAGTACCTGCGCACCGGCGACAACAAGCCCAAATAAAAGCGATACGAGGAGAGATCCGATGCTGAAAGCCCGACCGCGCCTCTGGGGCGCGTTGCTCGTGGGTGCCGCGCTCGCGCTGCCGCTCGTCGTGGCCGCGCAGGCTCCCGCTTCCAACACGACCACCGCGGCGCCTGCCGCCGCTTCTCCCGCGCCACCCACCACCGCGCCGACCCGGAACGCCGGCAAGGTGCCGGACGCCCCGGCGGTGACGACCGATGCCCCCAAGGCATCGTCGCCGCCGACGCCGCAAAAGGGCTCGACCGCGGTACCCGGCTGGAACAACCCGCCGTCGTGGGGCAACGCGAGCGAGCGTCCCGCCTACGCGTCGGTTCCCGGCGTCGACACCAACCGCCTCATCCAGGGCGCGGGGCGAGAGTGGCGGGCTTTCCGCAACGGACCACTCACGCGTTATGGCGGCTGGATCATCGTCGGCATGCTCGCCGTCATCGTGCTGTTCTACTTGATCAAGGGCGCGATCAAGCTCCACGGCCAGCCCACCGGGCGGCTGATCGAGCGCTTCAACGCCGTCGAGCGCGCCGCCCACTGGACCATGGCGATCAGCTTCGTGTTCCTCGCCATCTCCGGCATCGTGATCCTCTGGGGCAAGCACATCATCCTGCCGTGGCTGGGCTACACCGGCTTCTCGTGGCTCACCATCGTGTCGAAGAACATCCACAACTTCGTGGGGCCCCTGTTCATCTTCTCGATCGTGGTGATGTTCCTGATCTACGTGAAGGACAACCTCATCTCCTCGCGCGACATCACCTGGGTGGCGCGCCTGGGCGGGATGTTCAGCAAGGAGGAAGTCCCCTCGGGCCGCTTCAACGGCGGCGAGAAGCTGTGGTTCTGGGGCGGCATGGTCCTCCTCGGCACCATCATGAGCGTGACGGGGCTGATCCTCGACTTCCCCAACTGGAACCAGGGGCGTGAGGTGATGCAGCAGGCCAACGTGATCCACGCCATCGCGGCGGTGCTGTTCATCGCCGGCTCGTTCGCGCACATCTACATCGGCACCATCGGCATGGAAGGCGCGTATCGCGGCATGCGCGACGGCTACGTGGACGAGACCTGGGCGCGCGAGCACCACGCGCTCTGGTACGAGGAAGTGAAGCAGGGCAAGCGGCCCGAGAAGATGGTCGCGGGCCGCGTGCAACCGGCGCCGGGAGACGACTGATGAACACAGCGACGAGGGACGAGGTACGAGGGGCGAGGGCGTTCGCCGCGGCGTTGGCGATGGCGGTCATCGCGACCGGTGCCTGGGCGAAGCTGCCGCCGCCGCCGCCCCTGGACGAGAAGGGCAAGGCGGCCGCCGAGGAAAAGAAGGCCAAGGATGCCGTTGCCGCCGAGAAGGCCAAGGCGGACCAGCTCGCCGCCGAGGAAAAGACGATCAAGAACTACCAGGCCAACATGAAGAAGGCCGGCAAGCCCATTCCCAAGCCCACGCCGATCGTCGCTGCCGCGGCGCCGGCGACGCAGCCGATGCCGGGCCCGGGTGCCGCGAAGGGCGCCCCGACTCCGGGCGACAAGCCGGGATCGACGGGTGCCGTCGATGCGAAGGGCCATGAGAAGGGCGCCATGACGCCGCAGGGCAATACGCCGCCCAAGGGGACCGATACGCCCGCCGACGCGAAGAAGAAGTGAGGAACGCGACGGCGGTGGTCGTGGCGGCAGTGCTCGCGGGCTGCTCCGCCACCGGGGCGCGTGAGAACACGCCAGCGGTGGTGGTATCGGCGATGGCCACGCTGGAGCCCACGAAGGGCAATGCCACCGCGGGATCGGTCACCTTCGCCCAGCGCGGCACGCGGGTGCTGGTCACCGCCGACATCTCGGGCCTGAAGCCCGATGCCGAGCATGGCTTCCACGTGCACGAGAGAGGCGATTGCAGCTCCGGCGACGG
>DATLEL010000415.1:0-6277 GCA_035525255.1 Usitatibacter sp. | reverse complement strand
AGCACGTTCTTGCCGTCGACCATGACGATGAAGCTCGCCTCCTCGCCGGCCATGAACTCCTCGATCACCACGCGATGTCCGGCGTCGCCCAGCTTGTTGCCCGCCAGCATCATGTCGATCGCCTGGTGCGCTTCCACCGCGGTCATCGCGACGACGACGCCCTTGCCCGCCGCGAGCCCGTCCGCCTTGATGACGATGGGGGCGCCATGGGCATCGATGTACGCGTGCGCGGGCTTGGCCGCGGTGAAGGTCGCGTGACGCGCGGTCGGGATGCCATGCCGCGCCATGAAGCGCTTGGCGAAATCCTTGGACGACTCGAGCTGGGCGGCGGCTTGCGTCGGGCCGAAGACGCGCAGACCCTCGGCGCGGAACGCGTCCACGATCCCCTGGGCGAGAGGACCCTCAGGGCCGACGACCGTGGCGTGGATCCCGTCGGCCCTGGCGAACTTCACCATCTCGGGAATCGTCTGCAGGTCGAGGTTGAAGAGCCCGTCCTCGCGCGCGGTGCCCGCGTTGCCCGGGGCGACGAAGACGCGCGAGACCTTGGGCGATTGCGCGAGGCGCCACGCGAGCGCGTGCTCGCGGCCTCCGGAGCCTACGACCAGGATTTTCATTAATGCCGGAAGTGCCGCATTCCGGTAAACACCATCGCGATGCCATGCTCGTCGGCCGCGGCGATCACTTCGTTATCCCGCACGCTGCCGCCGGGCTGGATCACGGCCCTGGCACCGGCGCCCGCGACCACGTCGAGGCCGTCGCGAAACGGGAAGAACGCGTCCGACGCGACCACCGAGCCGCGTAGCGTCAGCCCCGCATTTTTCGCCTTGATCGCGGCGATGCGCGTGGAGTCGACGCGACTCATCTGGCCCGCGCCTACGCCGAGCGTCATGCCGTGGCGGCAGAAGACGATGGCATTCGACTTCACGAACTTCGCCACGCGGAAGGCGAAGACCATGTCGTTCATCTCGGACTTGGTCGGATCGCGTTTCGTCACGATGCGCAGCTCCGACACGTCGAAGTCGTCCGCCGTTTGCGTGAGGAGGCCGCCGCCGACGCGCTTCATGTCGAGGCGATTCAGGTCGCGAGCGAGCTCGATGGTGAGGAGGCGCACGTTCTGCTTGGCCGAGAACGCCTTCAATGCGGCGTCGTCGTAAGCCGGCGCGATCACCACCTCGACGAATTGCTTCGCGACCTCGGCGGCCGTCGCTCCGTCGACCGGCCGGTTGAAAGCGATGATGCCGCCGAACGCCGAGGTGGGATCGGTGAGGAAGGCGTTGCGGTAGGCGGCCAGCACCGTCTCCGCGATGGCCGCCCCGCAGGGGTTCGCGTGCTTGACGATCACGCACGCCGGCACGTCGAAGGTGCGGCAGCATTCCCACGCCGCGTCGGCATCGGCGATGTTGTTGTAGCTGAGCTCCTTGCCTTGCACCTGGCGGAAGCTCGCGAGCGTGCCGTGCGGCGGCTCCCGCTCGACGTAGAAGGCGGCGGCCTGGTGCGGGTTCTCGCCATAGCGCAGCGTCTGGGCGAGGCGCATCTGCAGGTTGAATCGCTCCGGAAACGCGCGCGCCTTGCCCTTCGAATCGCGCGCGGTGAGCCAGTTGGAGATCATCCCGTCGTACTCGGCGGTGTGGCTGAACGCTTTCGCCGCCAGCAGGTAGCGCGTCTCGTCGTCGAGCGCGCCGGCGGATTTGAGCTTGCGCACCACTTCGGGGTAATCGGCGGGATCCGTCACGACGGCCACGAAGGCGTGATTTTTCGCAGCGGCACGCACCATGGCCGGGCCACCGATGTCGATGTTCTCGATGGCGTCGTCCATGGAGACGTTCGACTTGGCGACGGTCTGCGCGAAGGGATACAGGTTCACCACCACCATGTCGATGGGAGCGATGCCGTGCTCTTCCATCGCGCGCACGTGGTCGGGCTTGTCGCGCCGGGCGAGGATGCCGCCGTGCACCTTGGGATGGAGCGTCTTCACGCGGCCTTCCATCATCTCGGGAAAGCCGGTGTGCTCGGAAACCTCGGTGACCACGACCCCGTTCAGCTTGAGGAGCTGCGCGGTGCCGCCAGTGGAGAGGATCTCGACGCCCTGGGTCAGCAGCGCCCTGGCGAGCTCCACGATGCCGGCCTTGTCCGAGACGGACAGCAGCGCGCGGCGGACCTTCACCCTAGTCCAGTCCGTGCAGTTGCAGCTTCTTCCGCAGCGTGTTGCGGTTCATGCCGAGAAGCTCGGCGGCGCGCGTCTGGTTGCCCTGCGCCTGGAACATCACCACTTCCAGCATGGGCTTCTCCACCGCGTTCACCACCATCTCGTAGATCCCGGAGCACTTCTCGCCGTCGAGGTCCTTGAAGTACTGCTTCATGACCTTGCGGACGGTGAGGGACAGCTCGTTCTCGCGGGCGGCATCGGCCCGGTCCGACTTGTGCTTAGGCTGCAAGGGCGACCTCGCCATCATCGTCGTACTCGAGCGCCCGTGAATGCGCCAGCAGGCCGTCGAAGAACTCCGCGACCGCTGCCAGCTGCGCCTCGGCCCCGTCGAGCGTGTTCATGCGCGCCCGGAAGACCGCCGAATTCTTCAGCCCCTTGGTGTACCAGCTGATGTGCTTCCGCGCGACGCGCACGCCGCGCTCGACACCGTAGAACGAATAGAGGTCGTGCATGTGGCCGACGAGCACTTCGCGGATCTCGGCCACTTCCGGCGGCGGCAGGTGCTCGCCGGTGGCGAGGAAATGCGCGATCTCGCGGAATATCCAGGGGCGCCCCTGCGCCGCGCGGCCGATCATCACCGCGTCCGCGCCGGTGTACTCGAGCACGAACTTCGCCTTCTCGGGGCTGGTGATGTCGCCGTTGGCGACCACAGGGATGCCGACCGACTGCTTGACGGCGCGAATCGTGTCGTACTCCGCGTCGCCGTGATACATGCAGGCGCGCGTGCGGCCGTGCATCGCAAGGGCCTGGATGCCGTGGTCCTCGGCGATGCGCGCGATCCGCAGCGCGTTGCGGTTGTCCTTGTTCCAGCCGGTGCGGATCTTGAGGGTGACCGGAATGTCCACGGCCTGGACGACGGCGTCGACGATACGCGCCACCAGCGGCTCGTCCTGCAGCAGCGCGGAGCCCGCGAACACGTTGCAAATCTTCTTCGCCGGGCAGCCCATGTTGATGTCGATGATGTCGGCGCCCTTGTCGGCGTTGTATTTCGCCGCCTCGGCCATCATCGCGGGATCGGCGCCGGCGATCTGCACCACGCGCGGCTCGACCTCGCCCTCGTGGTTGCCGCGGCGGATGGTCTTCTCCGAGCCCCACAGCAGCGAGTTCGACGCGACCATCTCCGACACCGCCATGCCAGCCCCCAGCTTCTTGCAGAGGATGCGGAACGGCCGATCGGTGACGCCCGCCATGGGCGCGACGATGAGGTTGTTCCTGAGCTGGTGGGAGCCGATTTTCACGTGCGGATGGGGTCTGCGGGGGTGCTTATTTTATACGCGCCGCGATTCGCGGAGAAAGTTAATTTTCGCACAGGCGTTGTGCCCACCAACTTACAGTTGAAAAAGTCAAGCGGGTGTTCGACACCGCACTTGGCTACGGTGTGCCGTACCCCCCTCCACCCGGCGTATCGATGACGAATACGTCGCCGGCGCCCATGGAGGTCTCGTCCGCGTAAGTGAGCGGGGTGCGCGACCCATTCGAGCGCTCCACCCAATTCCTGCCGACGTCGCCAGGCGAGCCGCCCGCCATCCCGTACGGCGGCACGAGGCGGTGGCCCGCCAGGATCGCGGCCGTCATCGGCTCGAGGAAGCGCACGCGCCGCGTCGCGCCATTGCCGCCGTGCCATTTTCCGGCGCCGCCACTGCCGGGACGAATCGTGTGCGCGTCGATACGAACCGGATAGCGCCACTCGAGCACCTCCGGATCGGTGAGGCGCGAATTGGTCATGTGCGCCTGAACGGTGTCGGTGCCATGGAAGCCTTCGCCTGCGCCGGTGCCGCCGGACACCGTCTCGTAGTACTGGTAGCGCTCATTGCCGAAGGTGAAGTTGTTCATCGTCCCGTAGGAAGCGCCCATCAAGCCGAGCGCGCCATACAGCGCGTCGGTGAGGCATTGCGAGGTTTCCACGTTGCCCGCGACGGTCGCGGCCGGCGGGTGCGGATTCAGCATCGAGCCGGGCGGGATGATCACCTCGAGCGGCTTGAGGCACCCGGCGTTGAGCGGGATGTCGTCGTCCACGAGCGTGCGGAAAACGTACAACACCGCGGCGTACACCACCGCGGACGGCGCGTTGTAGTTGCTCGGCAGCTGCGCGCTGGTCCCGGTGAAGTCGATGGTGGCGCTGCGCCGGTCGGCGCCGATGGTGATCTTCACGCGGATGACGGCGCCGTTGTCCATGGCATACGAGAACTCGCCGTCCTTCAGGACACCGATCACGCGGCGCACGCACTCCTCGGCATTGTCCTGCACGTGGCCCATATACGCCTTGACCACGTCGAGGCCGAAGTGCTCCACCATGCGCTCCAGCTCCTGCACGCCCTTTTCGTTCGCCGCGACCTGCGCGCGCAGGTCGGCGATGTTCTGGTCCGGATTGCGCGCGGGGTAGCGCGCCGCACCGAGCAGACGCCGCATCTCGCCCTCCAGCATCCGCCCGTCCTCCACCAGCTTCACGTTGTCCAGCAGCACGCCTTCCTCTTCCACGGTCCTGGAGAAAGGCGGCATGGAACCCGGAGTGATGCCCCCGATGTCGGCGTGGTGGCCGCGCGAGCCGACGTAGAACAGCGGCCGCTCGCCGTCCAGATACACCGGCGTGATCACAGTCACATCCGGCAAATGCGTGCCTCCGTTGTACGGGTCGTTCAGGACATACACGTCGCCGCGCTTCATCTTCCCGGCGTTCTTGGAAATCACCGTCTTGATGCTCTCCCCCATCGACCCCAGGTGGACCGGCATGTGCGGCGCGTTGGCGATCAGGTTGCCGTCGGCGTCGAAGAGCGCGCAGGAGAAGTCGAGGCGCTCCTTGATGTTTACCGAGTACGCCGTCTGCGCGAGCCGCACTCCCATCTGCTCGGCGATGGACATGAAGAGGTTGTTGAATACCTCCAGCATCACCGGGTCGGCGCGCGTGCCCAACGCGTAGCGCGCCTGGCGCGGCACGGTGCGCTCGAGGACGAGGTGGTCTTGCGGCGTCACACGCGCTTCCCATTCGGGCTCGACGACGGTGGTGGCGTTCTGCTCCGCGATGATGGCGGGGCCGGGGATGCGGGCGCCGGGCTTGAGATCTTCGCGGATGAAGATGGGGGTGTCGTGGGGTTTGCCGGCGTTGGTCATCTTCACGACCGAAGCCGCCTGCGCCTCGGGCTGGGTTCCCGTCTCCACGGGAATGACAGATAGGGGAGCATCCGCCCTTCCGATCGCTTCGGCGGAAACCGCCTCCGCGATCAACGCGCGGTCGGGCATCAGGAAAGAAAACCGGCTGCGGTACTGGCGCTCGAATTCGGCGCGCATCGCGTCGGCTTCGCCCAGCGGTACCAGCAGCGCGGTGTCGGTACCGTCGTACTTGAGGTGCACGCGCTGCGCGACGCGCTCGACTTCGGCGCCCTGCTGCCGCAGCTCCGCCTCGCACTTGGCCGCGAGCGCGCGGCACGCATCATGCAGCACGTCCACGCCAGCATCGAGCCGTCTTTCGATCGCCGTCTCCTGCATGGAGCGCACCTGCGCGAGCCCCATGCCATAGGCCGAAAGCACGCCCGCGAGGGGATGGATGTAGACCCGCGTCATGCCGAGCTCATCCGCGACGAGGCAGGCATGCTGCCCGCCGGCGCCGCCGAAACAGGCCAGGGTGTACTCGGTCACGTCGTGGCCGCGCTGCACCGAGATGAACTTGATGGCGTTCGCCATGTTCGCGACCGCGATGCGCAGGAATCCTTCCGCCGCGGCCTCGGGCGTGTGGGATTTTCCGGTGGCGCGAGCGATCTCCGCGGCGAGCTGCGCGAACTTCTCGCGCACCACCGCGGCATCGAGCGCTTCATCTCCACGCGGCCCGAAAACCTTCGGAAAAAACGCCGGCTGGATCTTGCCGAGCATCACGTTGCAGTCGGTCACGGTGAGCGGGCCACCGCGCCGGTAGCACGCGGGGCCGGGATTGGCACCGGCTGAATCCGGCCCCACTCGCTGGCGCTGCCCATCGAAGAACAGGATCGAGCCGCCGCCGGCGGCGATGGTGTGGATCGACATCATCGGGGCTCGCATGCGCACACCCGCGACGAGGGTTTCGAACTCGCGCTCCAGCTC
>DATLEL010000394.1:0-4867 GCA_035525255.1 Usitatibacter sp. | reverse complement strand
AAGCTGGTGGTGCCTTTTGCCCCGGGCGGGCAGCCGGACATCGTCGCGCGCGCCGTGGCCGAGCCGCTTTCGAAAGCGCTCGGGCAGCCGGTGGTGGTGGAGAACCGTCCCGGCGCCGGCGGCAACATCGCCGCCGAGGCGGTGGCGCGTGCGGCGCCCGACGGGCACACGCTGCTGGTCGGTACCAACGGTCCACTCGCCGTGAGCCCCGCCCTCTACCGCGACCTGCCCTACGAGCCGCTGCGCGACCTGGCCCCCGTCACGCTGCTGGGCACCTCGCCCAACCTGATCGCCGTGCATCCATCGCTCGGCGTGAAGACGCTGCAGGGCGTGGTCGAGCGGGCCCGCGCCGATCCCGGCAAGCTCAACTTCGCTTCCGTTGGCAAGGGCAGCGTTTCGCAGCTCTCCATGGAACTGCTGAATAGCGTGGCGGGCATCCGCACCGTGCATGTGCCGTACAACGGCGGCGCGCCCGCGGTGCTGGCACTCGTGGCGGGCGACGTGCAGCTGCTGTCGCTCAATCCCACGGCGCTCATCCCGCAGATGGCCGCGGGCAAGGTGATCGTGGTTGCGCAGACTTCGGCGCGCCGCTCGCCGTTGGTGGCCGATGTGCCCACCGTCGCCGAGAGCGGTTACGCGGGATTCGAAGCCGAGGTGTGGATCGCGATCATGGCGCCCGCCGGCACGCCGCCCGAAGCGATCCGGCGCCTCAATGCCGAGCTGGTGGCCATCGCGCGCAATCCCGCGATGAAGGCCTCGCTCTGGGATCGGCAATGGATCGATCCCGTCGGCAGCACGCCTGCCGAGACCGCCGCGGTCATCCGCCGCGAGACCGACAATTGGGCGCGCACCGTGAAGGCCGCCGGAATCACCCCCGACTGAAAACTAGAGCGGCGTGATGCGGGAGAGGTCGGGGCTGCGTGTGAAGTCGAGGAAAGCGTCGCCGAGGCGCTCGCTCTCGGCGATCGCGGTGCGCCACGCGGCCATGCGCCCGGCGTCGTTGCCCGCGTAGCCCTTGAAATCGGCGCGGCTCGGAAGGCGGCCGCGTGGCAGGGTCGCGAGGTATTCGCGCGATGGCGCGACCAGCACCACGTTGTCCAGCCACGGTCCGCGCGCGAGCCGCCAGGGCATCGCTTTATCGAGCCACCCCGGGACGATGCGATCGGTGAAGTGCGGATAGAGCACCAGCCCCTCGGCGTGGTGATAGGGCAGATGCAGGTGGTAGTCGATGATGCCGCCGTCCCAATAGATGCCGGCCGGCGCGCTGGGAATGTTCGCCACCCCCTCGAGGATCATCGGGATCGACGCGGAGGCGAGCAACGCTTGCCCGAGGTTGGCCGCATCGAGCGTCACCGAGTGCGTGCGGAAACGATCGAAGCGCTCCGGCATCACGGGCGGCGAGCCGCGCGCGTCGAGGAACACGGTGCGATCGGCGAAGCGCGCCAGGTGCCGGCGGCCGAGCATGTTGGCCATCGCCGCCATGCCGAAACCAAACGGGGTGTGCAGGGACGAGTCGCGCGTGAGCGGCCAGCGTCCGCGCATCGTGATGATGTGCAGCCGGTTCCACTTGCTGGCGAGGATCTCCGCTTCGCGTCCCTTGAAGAGCTCGTCCAGCATGGTGCGCGCCGCTTGCGAGACGAAGTTGCGGCTGGGGCGCGCGGGATAGGACTGCAGCGTGTAGGCCTCGGCGAACGCGGTGAGCGCGCGCAAGGGATCGTCGCAGGAAGCCGCCGCGAAGCGCCAGGCGCCGATCGAGGAGCCGATGAGGTGCCGCACGCGTGGGGCGGAAGGCAGCCACTCCCCGAACACCGCGCGATCGAGCCCTGCGATGCCGAGTCCCTTGGGTCCGCCGGCCGCACCCGGGACGATCTCCACCATCGCCGGATCGAGGCCGTCCTCGCGGATGCGCGCGAGCGCCCGCGGCCCCGCGCGAATGGTCAATGCCGATTGCAACGCCATGAAGTCCCGTTCCGATGCCGATCTCGTACTATGCCAACTCCCCCACGCTCCCGCATCCCATGTCGCATCTCTTCTCGCCGCTGCAGCTGCGCTCGGTCACTTTTGCCAATCGCATCTTCGTCTCGCCCATGTGCCAGTACTCGTCCGAGGACGGCATGCCGAACGACTGGCACTTCGTCCACCTGGGCAGCCGCGCGGTGGGCGGCGCGGCGATGGTGATGGTGGAAGCGAGCGGCGTCACCCCCGAAGGCCGCATCACACCGTGGGACGCGGGGATCTGGTCCGAGGCCCATGCGCGTGCGTGGAAGCCCCTCGCCGCATTCATCCGCGCGCAAGGCGCGGTCCCGGCGATCCAGATCGCGCACGCGGGGCGCAAGGCCTCGTGCGACAAGCCGTGGCACGGCGGCAAGCCGCTCTCGCCCGCCGCCGGCGCCTGGACCACGCTCGGCCCGAGCGAGATTGCCTTCGGCAGCTATCCCGCGCCCCGCGCGATGACGCGCGCGGAAATCGCCGCCACCGTCGAGGATTTCCGCCGCGGCGCACAGCACGCGCTCGCCGCGGGTTTCGAAGTCATCGAGGTTCATGGCGCCCACGGCTACCTGCTGCACAGCTTCTGCTCGCCGCTCTCCAACCGCCGCGACGACGAATACGGCGGCACGCTGGAGAACCGCATGCGCCTGCCGCTGGCGGTGGCGCGTGCGGTTCGCGAAACCTGGCCCGCGGACAAGCCGGTGCTCTATCGCATCTCGGCGTCCGACTGGTCAGAGGGCGGCTGGGACGTGGAGCAATCGATCCAGCTCTGCCGGCGCCTGAAGGAGATCGGCATCGACCTCATCGACTGCTCCAGCGGCGGCAACATCGCCGAGCAGAAGATCCGCCTGGGGCCGGGCTACCAGGTGCCCTTCGCGGAGGCGATCCGCGCCGGGGCGCAGATGCCGACGGGCGCGGTGGGCCTCATCGCGGACGCCGTGCAAGCGGAGCAGATCGTGTTCCACGGCCAGGCCGACGCGGTCTTCCTCGCGCGCGCCATGCTTCGAGATCCCTACTGGCCGCGGCACGCAGCGAAAGAATTGGGCGTGGCGCTGCCGTGGCCCGACCAGTACAAGCGCTGCGACGTGGGACCCCTGGGACGGTAAGATACGGCGATGATCGACCTCTACTACTGGACCACGCCCAACGGGCACAAGGTCACGATGTTCCTCGAGGAGGCGGGCCTCGAGTACCGCATCAACCCCATCAACATCGGCAAGGGGGAGCAGTTCGACGCCGCGTTCCTGCGCATCTCGCCGAACAATCGCATCCCGGCCATCGTCGACCACGCGCCCGCCGACGGCGGCAAGCCCGTCAGTGTGTTCGAATCCGGCGCAATCCTTCTCTACCTCGCCGGCAAGACCGGCCAGTTCCTGCCGAAGGACCTGCGCGGCCAGGTGGAAACGCTCGAGTGGCTCATGTGGCAGATGGGTGGCCTGGGCCCCATGGCCGGCCAGAACCATCACTTCGCGCACTACGCGCCGGAGAAGATCCCCTACGCGATCGACCGCTACGTGCGCGAGACCTCGCGCCTTTACGGCGTGCTCAACAAGCGCCTCGGCGGCCGCGATTTCATCGTCGGCAAGCAATACACCATCGCGGACATGGCGGCGTACCCCTGGATCGTGCCCGAGCGCCAGGGGCAGAACCTCGCGGATTTTCCCAACCTGCGCCGCTGGCACACCGCCATCCGCTCGCGCCCGGCGACGACGCGCGCCTATGCGCGAGTGAAGGAAGTGAACCCCGAGAAAAGCGGCATACGCACTGAAGAGGAGCGCAAGATCCTCTTCGGCCAGGACAAATCTGTGGTGAAGTAAAGAGCAGGCGAGGCGGCCGAGAGAGCCGCGCACGGAGGAGGAGACGTGAGCAGACTCAAGGATCCCGAGGCGGTCCGCAAGATCGCCCGGAAGTCCCTTTTCGAGGGGCTCGACCAGATGTGCGAGGGCGCGATCGTGGTCGATCGCGAGGCGCGCATCGTGTGGATCTCGGACAAGTACGCCGCGAAGCTCAAGCTCGCCAGCGCCGCCGAGGCCGTGGGCAAGGTCGTCGAGGACGTGATCCCCAACAGCCTGATGCGCGAGATCGTGCGCACCGGCGAGCCGATGATGCTCGACATCATGCAGTTCGGCGACGAGTCCTTCGTGGTGATGCGCGTGCCCATCAAGGACGAGCGCGGCCGCGTCATCGGTGCGGCGGGCTTCATGCTCTTCGATCGTTTGCAGTACCTGCAGCCGCTGGTCTCGAAGTTCCAGCGCCTCGAGACGCAGCTCGCCCACTTCCAGAAGTCGCTCGCGGAAGAGCGGCGGGTGAAGTACACGTTCTCCAACTTCATCGGCAGCTCGTCCGCCGCGATGGAAGCCAAGCGCCAGGCGAGGCGCGCGGCCCAGGTCGACACCACCGTGCTGCTGCTCGGCGAAACCGGCACCGGCAAGGAGGTGCTCGCGCAGGCGATCCACTCCGCGAGCCCGCGCGCGCACGGCCCATTCATCGCGGTGAACGTGGCGGCGATTCCCGACACGCTGCTGGAAGCGGAATTCTTCGGCACCTCGCCGTCCGCATACACCGGCGCCGATCGCCGCGGCCGCGACGGCAAGTTCGTGGTGGCCAATGGCGGCACGCTGTTCCTCGACGAGGTCGGCGACATGCCCATGGCGACGCAGGCCAAGCTGCTGCGCGTGCTGCAGGAAAAGGAAGTCGAGCCGCTGGGCTCGAACCGCGTCGCGAAGGTGGACGTGCGGGTGATCGCCGCCTCGAGCGTCGACTTGCGCCAGATGGTGTCCATGGGCCGCTTCCGCTCGGACCTGTATTACCGCCTCTCGGTGCTGCCGATCGAGTTGCCGCCGCTGCGCGATCGCATCGCGGACCTGGAAGCCCTCAC
>DATLEL010000393.1:0-7725 GCA_035525255.1 Usitatibacter sp. | reverse complement strand
GAGGAAGCGCTGCATTCCCTCAAGGGTGCCCGCCACGTCGTCGATATCCGCAACATCGGCCTGGTGGGCGCGGTGGAGCTTGCACCCCGCGCGGGCGCACCCGGCGCACGCGGCTTCGAAGCCTACCTGCGCTGCTTCGAGCAGGGCGTGCTGGTGCGCCAGACCGGCGACATCATCGCGATCGCGCCCGCGCTCATCGTCGAGGAAAAGCACATCGACCGCATCGTCTCCACGCTGCGGGAAGTCCTGGGAGGATTGGAATGAGCAATCGCGTCGCCATCGTGACGGGCGCCGGAACCGGCATCGGCAAGGCCGCCGCGCTGGCGTTGGTGAAGGAAGGGTACTGCGTCGCCTTCGCGGGCCGGCGCGCGGAGCCGTTGCAGAAAGCCGTCGCCGACGCGAGCGCCCCCGACCGCTGCATCGCCGTGCCGACCGACGTGGGCAAGCCCGAATCGGTCGCGGCGCTGTTCGCGCAGACCAAGGCGAAATGGGGACGGCTCGATGTCCTCTTCAACAACGCCGGCATGGGCGCGCCGGCGATGCCCATGGAGGACCTGCCGTTCGAGAAGTGGCAGGACGTAGTGGCGGCCAACCTCACCGGCACCTTCCTCTGCTGCCAGGAAGCGGTGCGGATCATGAAGGCGCAGAGCCCGAAGGGCGGCCGCATCATCAACAACGGCTCCATCTCCGCGCACGCACCGCGCCCCATGTCGATCGCCTATACCGCGACCAAGCACGCGGTAACGGGGCTCACCAAGACCATTTCGCTCGACGGGCGCCAGCACGACATCGCCTGCAGCCAGATCGACATCGGCAACGCGGCGACAGAGATGACCGATCGCATGGTGAAGGGCGTGATGCAGGCGAACGGCGAGATGGGAGTGGAGCCGCGCATGGACGTGCAGCACGTCGCGAGCGCGGTGGTCTACATGGCGAGCCTGCCGCTGGATGCGAACGTGCAATTCATGACCATCATGGCCACGAAGATGCCGTTCGTCGGGCGCGGCTAGGAGCCGGAAGCGACCTTGTCCTGGCCGGGCGCGAGGTCGCGGGTCTTCATTTCCACGTATTCCTCGCGCGTCATCTCGTGCAGCTGGCGCGGATAGCGCTCGGCGGACTCGAACCACTCCAGCAGGCGCTTCTGCTGGCGCGCGCCCGCGGGGATCGAAAGCGTATTCAGGTAGGCATCGATGGCGAGGAAGTAGCGCATGGTGTTGCGCTCGAGCACGCCGCGCATGCCGCCCACGAGCCGATCGCCTTCGCTCGAGAATCCGACCTTGCTGGCACCCGTGGTCGAGAGGTACGCCTGCATGGCGATCTTCGACACGGTGCCGTAGCCGTAGCCATAGGACATGTGCATGAAGGTGCGCCCCGAGTCGAGGGGCACCGCGTCGAGCACGATGCGGTAGTTCTTCGTCCCCAGCGGGCCATTGGGCGCTTCCAGCTGCAGCTTGAGGAGATCGTCGGACACCACGACCGCCGAGTAGCGGAAGTCGATGCGCACGCATTGCGCGAGAGGCGTCTCGCGCGTGCGGCCGATGTAGAGCGCGAGCGCGTTGCCGCCGGTGGACTCGCAGCGCTTCACGTTGAACGGCAGCGTGAGGATGTCGCACCAGCTGGTCGCGCTGGCGAGCCCGTCACGAACCTTGGCGAACGGGTGCGCGAGCAACGCGTGCACCTCGCCCTTCAGCTGTCCGCCGCTTTCGCTGGAATCGAGATGCACCGGGCGGCCGAACTGGTTGCGTTCGAGCGAGGCACGCAGCTCGGCGTATTTCGCGCGCAGGTCGGTCGCCGACTGCGCCGGCGCTGCCTCGGTGTTCACGGCGGCAACCACCGGTGCGATAGCCGCGGTGGCGGTGACGGCGGCGGCATAGCGAAGGCCACGCAGGAGGGATTGGCGAAGCATGCGGGAATTAGATCATTCCCCTCCAAATAAAAAACCCCGCAACGGCGGGGTTTTTCGTGGGAGCGACGGACGGTATCAGGCCAGATACGGCTGACGCTCCACAATGTCCTGTTGGGTGTGTTGTTGCGGCAAGCCATTGCGCGGCAGGCGGCGCACCTCGTCCTTCTCACGCGAACGACGAGCCATTTCGGCGTACGCACGCTTCACCATCTCGAAATCGTACTCATAAGTCATGGCGGGCTCCTCCGGGGTGGTTTGCATAACCAGTTTCCGTCATCCGAGGGGAAGTGCGCTATCAGAATAGTCCTACGTGAGCCGCATCCTGGTCCGCTCGGGCTAGTATCGCTAACCCCTTGGAGGAAAGCAGAAACATGCAATTGCCCCGCAACGAATTCAAGCACGCGCTGGCGGCCGGCCGGCAACAGATCGGCCTTTGGGTGTCCCTCGCGAGCGCGTACAGCACCGAGCTGGTCGCGGGCTCGGGGTTCGACTGGCTGCTGATCGATGGCGAGCACTCACCTAACGACCCGCCGACAGTACTGCCGCAGCTGCAGGCCGCGGCGCCCTACCCGGTCACCTGCATCGTCCGCCCTGCCTGGAACGACAAGGTGTTGATCAAGCGCTATCTGGACATCGGCGTGCAAACGCTCCTCGTTCCCTACGTGCAGACGGCCGAGGAAGCACAGGCCGCGGTCGAGGCGGTGCGCTTTCCGCTACGCGGCGTGCGTGGCGTAGCCGGCCTCACGCGCGCCACCGGCTTTGGACGCATTCCGGATTACGCCCGCCGCGCCGAAGAGGAGCTCTGCCTCCTGGTTCAGGTGGAAACGCGCCTCGGCCTCGACAATCTCGAGGCGATCGCGCGCACCGGCGGCGTCGACGGCGTCTTCATCGGCCCGGCGGATCTCGCCGCGGGGTTGGGACACCTCGGCCAGATGGGCCAGGCGGAGGTGCAGGACGCCATTCGCGACGCCATCCGCCGCATCAAGGCGTGCGGCAAGCCCGCCGGCATCCTCACGCCCGACGAAGCCACCGCGCGCAAGTACATCGAGTGGGGCACCACCTTCACCGCCGTCGGCCTCGACGCGATGCTGCTGCGCAGCGAAGCCGACAAGCTCGCCGCGAAGTTCAAAACCTAAAACTGGTGTCGGACACGGATTCTGTCCAGCAAAACTCGTGTCTGACACCAGTTTTCTGACCGCCGCCGGCACGAGGCCGGCGGCTACGTCATCGAACCCGTCTCCTGCGCCGAGGCGTCCCTCCACCGCAGTCCGGGCGGCAACCCGAAATCTTCGTTAGGCGGGCCGCGCACAGCCCACGAAGTTGCCGGTTACAGCATCAACCAGTCCCGCATCGCCGCGCGCGCCTCGTATTCGAAGCGCGCGTGCGCGTTCGCGACCCGGGGCGGAAGCCCCGGACGACGCCCGGCGTCGTACAGCGCGAAGCCGAGCTGCCTGCGTTTCAACCGCTTCCTTCTCGCCGGCGGGAACCAGTTCCACGCCGCCTTCATTCCGATCGCGTTCATCGTCGTTCCCCATGTGTTCTGCCGCAGCCCATAAGCACGAAGCCCGGAGGTCTCTCGATCTCTCCGGGCTTCGCGGGGAATTCCTCGCAACGATGAAGAGGGTTATTCCGTCGTTCTCCCGGAGAGCAGCCAATCCTTGCGGACCAGGCCGTCGGTGCCCTGCATGAAGCAGGACGCCGGCGCGGTCGGGCGCAGGGACGTCTGGTGGATGAAATGGGTCGTCATCATTTGTCTCGGGAAAACTCCGTACTCGTTGATGACCCGATGCTGCCATGCAGCATAAAAGTCGTCAACCCCTTTACGGCGGATAATTGCGCCTTTCTTCGCGGGAGTCTTCCATGTCCGTCGCTCGCCTCGCCATGCTGGCCCTCGCCTTCGCCGCGAGCATCGCCCAAGCGCAGTGGCCCGACCATCCGGTGAAGTGGGTGGTGCCTTTCGCGCCCGGCGGGGCCAACGATTTGATCGCGCGCGCCGCCGCCGAAGGAGTCTCGAAGCGCCTCGGACAACCGATCGTGATCGAGAACAAGCCTGGTGCCGGGGCCGCGATCGGCGCCGAAGCCGTCGCAAAGTCGAAGCCCGACGGCTACACCTTCCTCATCGGCGCCGCGGGCGTCGTGACCAACAGCATGATCCGCAAGGACATGCCCTATGCCGACAGCGATCTCGTACCGGTGGGCATGATCGCGGTCGCGCCCTCGGTGATCGTCGTCCATCCCAGCGTGCCCGCGAGCAACATGAAGGAGTTCGTCGCGTGGGCCAAGGCACAAGGTGACAAGGGCGTGAACTGGTCCACCGCCGGCACCGCGAGCACGCCGCACTTCGTGGCCGAGATGCTGAAGGAAGCGGGCGTCACCAACATCAACGTGATCCCCTACAAGAGCGGCAGCGAAGGCGTGACCGCGGTGATCTCGAACAATGTCTCCGGCACATCCGAGGCCAGCATCGTGGTGCTGCCGCAAATCAAGGCGGGCAAGCTGAAGGCCATCGCGACGACCTACGACCACATCACCGCGGCGCCCGATATCCCCACCACCAAGGAAGGCGGTTTTCCCGGCGTGCGCATCGGCCACTGGGCAGGGTTATTCGCGCCGAAAGGCACGCCCCAGGCGATCCTCGACCGCATGAACGCCGAAATCCTCGCCGTGGTGAAGAGCAAGGAATTCCACGACAAGCTGGTGCCTGCCGGCATCGAGCCGCAACCGCTCACGCTGCAGCAATACGTGGCCTTCATCGGCACCGAGCGGTCGCGTTTGGGCGACATCGCGAAGCGCGCGAAGATGCAGGCCGATTAAAGGCAATCCGGAACTCAATTTGTAGGCGGGCGGTCGCAACAGAGTGCCGCGCGTTCGCGCCCGTGTCCTACACGAGCGGCGTCCTACAAGTCGCGCGGCCTCCGAATCGCAGTGATGCATAAGGAGCCCGCCGTCATGAGGAATCCCTCCGCGCCCAACAATAACGGTCCGGCACCGCGCAACCGCAGCCGGGGCGCCATCCGCACGCATCTCGGCCGCAAGCGCACCGGGCCGCGCACCCGTCCCCTCGATGGCGATACCCTCGCGCGAGTCCAGGAGATCGGGCATGCCGCGCGGCACCAGCAGGAAGACATGTTCGACCGCCTGCGCAGCCAGTTCCATTCGTTGTTCGAGACCGCCGGCGAGAAAAGCGCGGCCGCATTCGACAGCGCGCTCGACACCGCATGCGACACGCTCGTCACCGCGGGCGAATTCACCGCGGACAGCGCGCAGAAGCTGCGCGAGTACCTGCGGCGCGACGTGCTGCACCGCGACCATCCGTCGATGACCTTCCACACCGGCGACATCACCACCGCCGGCACGCTCAGCTGCGAGAACTGCGGCTGGACCATCGTCACCACGCGCACGACGTTGCTTCCCGCGTGCCCGCAATGCGCGGAGACCAATTTCCGCAAGACCGCCTGATCGCCCCGGGCCCATGGGCTCCATCGAGGCCTTCCCGCGCACCATCCGGACCCGCACCCTCGCCGACACCTGGCGTGCGGCCCCGATTCCGGGCAGCGGCGTGGTCCGCGTGCGCGAAGCGCGGCTCGAGGATTTCGCGGCGATTCGCGCGCTGCAGCGTCTCGCCGCGCCCTACTCCGCGCCCTGCTCGCTTCGCCAGCTCGAAAGCCGCTTGCTCGCTTTTCCGGCAGGACAGATGGTGGCGGTGTCCGATGGCCAGGTCGTCGGGGCGGCGAGCAATCTCATCGTGCCGTGGGACGACCGCGGCATCGATCACACCTGGCGTGGCGTCACCGCCGACGGCTACTTCACCACTCACGACGCCGGCGCCCAAACGCTCTATGGGGCCGAGCTCTTCGTCGATACGTCGCGCCGTGGATTCAGCGCAGGGCGCACGCTTCACCAGGCGCGCCGCCGGCTTTGCCGCCGCCTGGACTTGCGACGCATCATCACCACCGCGCGGCTCCCGGGCTACGGGGCGGTGCGCGAAGTCCTCACCCCGGAGCTCTATGCGATGCGCGTGATCTGGGGCGACATCGCCGACGCGGCGATGCGGTTCCAGATGGCGCAAGGCTTCCAGTACTGCGGCATCCTGCGCAACTATCTTCCGGAAGACGCGGACTCGTGCGGCTATGCGGCGCTGATGGCGTGGCTGAATCCGCTGCACAGGCCTCCCGGGCCACCCGCCTTCGAGAATTCGGAACGGCCGCGCAAGTGCGCGTGAGCTGCGCGGGATAGACTCGGCGCTCGCCACTTCGCGAAGGACCGCCATGGGCCTGCGCCTCGCCGTTGCCGCATTCGTGATGCTCATCGCCGGCCCCGCCTGGGCCGACCTCTTCAAATGCGTCGGCAAGGACGGCCGCGTGACCTACCAGGCCGAGCCTTGCGCGGACGTCTCCCAGGAGCAACGCCTCAAGGCGCCGATGGCGGAGGCGGCGGAGGCCGGCCCCGACGGGGTGAGCCTCATCAGCGTGAGCCAGGCCGCGCGCCGCATCTCGAGCCGCGTGGGGAAGCCGACGGTGGTCCTGCTCTACGCGACGACCTGCCCCCTCACCCGCCGCATGTTTCCCGAGTTCGTCGCGCTCGCCAATCGCTATCGCACGCGGGGAGTGGAGTTCGTGGTGCTGTCCACCGATGACGAACGCGACTTCCCGCACGTGGCCGAATTCCTGGCGGAACGCAAGGCGCCATTCGAAGCCGTAGCCATCAAGCCGTGGGCCCCCGGCAATCTCACCCGCGCGATGGCGCCCCTCGGCATCGAAGTCGGCTCGACCTGGACACGACCCCTGCTCGCGGTGCGCGATCGCAGCGGCCGGGTGGTGCGGCAGGCGGACGCGGCGGTCGACCTGTCCTGGCTGGGCGCCGCGCTCGATAGCGCTGCTACGATTCGGTGAATTTGGCGGAGGCTCCATGAAGATCATTCGGCGCGCGCTCGCCGCGCTCGCTTCCCTTGTCGCGCTCGGCGCCATGGCCCAGGCCTACCCCTCAAAGTTGGTGCGCATCATCGTGCCGTTCGCAGCCGGCGGCCCCGCCGACCTCTACGCGCGCGCCATCGGAGAGAAGCTGCAGGGCACGCTCGGCCAGCCTTTCGTGGTGGAGAATCGCCCCGGTGGCGGCGCCATCGCGGGGACCGACGCCGTGGCGAAGAGCGCGGCCGACGGCTACACGCTGTTGATGATGTCGAACACGCACACGGTCAACGAGTCGCTCATCCCCGACAAGCCGTTCGTGCTGCTGCGGGACCTCGCCCCCGTCGCGCCGGTGAACTACTCGGACCTGGTGATGGTGGTGCATCCCTCGGTGCCCGCCTCCACCCTCGCGGAGTTCATCGCGCTCGCCAAGTCGAAGCCCGGCGGCCTCAACTATGCGTCGTCGGGACCGGGCACGCCGTACCACATGGCGGGCGAGCTCTTCAAGGCGATGGCGGGCGTGGACATCGTGCACATCCCCTACAAGGGCAGCTCAGGCGCGCGCACCGACATCCTCGGCGGCCAGGTGCAGATGATGTTCGACGCCATCACCACCATGGCGCCGAACGTGAGCGCCGGGCGGCTGAAGGCGCTCGCGACTTCCGGCAAGGCGCGCTCGAGCGTGCTGCCCGAGGTGCCGACGCTCGCGGAAGCCGGCGTCCCCGGCTACGAGGCGGTGATCTGGCTCGGCATCATGGCGCCCGCGGGAACGCCGCGTGCGATCGTCGATCGCCTGAACGCCGCCATCACCAGCGCGGCAAACGCGCCCGAGATGCGCCAGGCGTGGCTCAAGCAAGGCGCGGTCTCGATGTCGATGTCTCCCGACGAGTTCGCGCGCTTCATGCGCGAGGA
>DATLEL010000391.1:0-4767 GCA_035525255.1 Usitatibacter sp. | reverse complement strand
CCGGCCGCAGCCGGCGCGACCAGGAACGTGCGGCGGTAGTGCCGCAGCTCTTCGATGGATTCGTAGACGTCCGCGAGGGCCTCGTGCCGCCCTTCCTTCGCCACCCCGGCGAGTACCTCCGGATGCCAGCGCTTGGCGAGCTCCTTCAGCGTGGAGACGTCGACGATGCGGTAGTGCAGGTACGCGTCGAAGACCGGCATGTAGCGCGCCATGAAGCGCCGGTCCTGGTGGACGGTGTTGCCGCACAGAGGCGCCACGCGCTCGGCGACGATCGGCTTGAGGAAGTCCACCAGGCGCTGCTCCACCTCGGCCTCGGTGAACGTCGAGGCGCGGACCTTGTCGACCAGGCCCGACTTGCCGTGCGTGGATTTGTTCCAGGAGTCCATCGCCTCCAGCACCTCGTCGGGCTGGTGCACCACGTACACCGGCGCCTCGGCGATGGTGTTCAGCTCCGAGTCGGTCACCACCATCGCCACCTCGAGGATGCGCTCGCGCTCGGGAACGAGGCCCGACATTTCCATGTCTATCCAAACCAGCGGGGTCTTGTCTTGTGCCATAGAATCCGGATCGCCTCGGGCCCTGAATTAGGCCGCGTTCGATTGTACCCATCCCCTTGAACCCATCCGCTTTCGCAACGGTCTTCGCAGCCTTCGGCGCGGCCGCCCTCGCCTGGCGCCTCTGGCTGGGCGTACGCCAGTCGCGCCACGTGGCCGCGCATCGCGACGCGGTGCCCGCGGACTTCAGCGCCTTCATTCCCATCGAGGCCCACCACAAGGCGGCCGACTACACGCTCGACAAGCAGCGGGTGGGCCTGCTGGAGACGGTGATGATCGAGGGCGTGGTGCTGCTCGCCCTCACGCTGGGCGGCGGCATCGCCGCCATCGACACGCTCTCGCACCGCCTCTTCGGCGAGGGCTACCTGCGGGAGCTGGGTACGGTGTTCGGCGCGATCTTCGCGAGCACGCTCGCGGCTCTCCCCTTCGACCTGTGGCGCACCTTCGTGGTGGAGCAGCGCCACGGCTTCAACCGCATGACGACGCGCCTCTTCGTGGCGGATTTTGCCAAGGGGCTGGTGCTGTCGGTCGCGATCGGTACGCCGCTGCTGCTCGCGGTGTTCTGGCTGCTGGAGCGCACCGGCACCTACTGGTGGCTCTACACCTGGCTCGCGTGGATGGCCTTCACGCTGGTGCTGGTGGTGGCGTTCCCGCGCTGGATCGCGCCGCTCTTCAACCGCTTTACGCCGCTCGAGGATGGCGACCTCAGGAAGCGCATCGAGCGCCTGCTCGCGCGCTGCGGCTTCACGGCCTCGGGGTTGTTCGTGATGGACGGCTCCAAGCGATCGAGCCACGGCAACGCGTACTTCACGGGCTTCGGGCGCTCCAAGCGCATCGTCTTCTACGACACGCTGGTGCAGCGCCTCACGCCCCAGGAAGTCGAGGCGGTGCTCGCCCACGAGCTCGGCCACTTCGCGCGCGGCCACATCCCACGCCTGCTGGCGGTGCGCTTCGCGCTGGCGCTCCTGCTGCTGGGAATCCTCGCATGGCTTTACCGGGAGCCCGCGTTCTACCAGGCCCTGGGATTGGACGCGCCGCACATCGGCGCGCTGCTCGCGGGCTTCAGCCTCGTGATCCCGGTGTTCATCTTCCCGTTCCAGCCGCTCGCGAGCCTCATGGCGCGCAGGCAGGAGTTCGAGGCCGATGCTTTCGCCGCGGAGCACGCGTCTGCGGGCGACCTGGTGAGCGCGCTCGCCAAGCTCTACCGCGACAATGCCTCGACGCTCACGCCCGATCCGCTGCATTCGCTGGTGTATGATTCGCATCCCCCGGCAGCCCTGCGCATCGACCATTTGAAGAGAGCGGTTCCATGAACGAGCTCGCGCGCAAGAAGTGCAAACCCTGCGAGGGCGGCGTGGCGCCCCTCGGGCCGGAGCAGGTAAAGCCGCTGCTGAAGGGGCTGCAGGGCTGGTCGCTCGACGGCGGCATGATCGCCAGGACCTACGACTTCGCCAACTACTTCGAGACCATGGCTTTCGTGAACGCGGCGGCGTGGATCTCGCATCGCGAGGACCACCATCCCGACATGATGGTCGGCTACAACAAATGCCGCGTCGCATACATCACCCACGCGATCGACGGCCTGTCCGAGAACGACTTCATCTGCGCGGCGAAGCTGGACGCCCTGTTCGAGCTTTGAGCGCCGGCGCATGACGACGCGGCGCGAGAAGGACCAGCAGGTCGTCATCGAGGGGCGCGTCGTGGCCGATTTCGGCCGCGAGTTCCTGGTGGAGTTCGCCGATCGGCGGCAGATCGTCTGCTCGCGCAAGGGCCGCCGCCAGGACGCGACCTGCGGCGATTTCGTCGAGGTGCGCCTGGTGGGCGCGGCGCAGGGCTCGATCGAGCGCGTCGGCACGCGGCGCAACCTCCTCTTCCGCTCCGACCAGTGGCGCGAGAAGATGCTCGCCGCCAACGTGGACCAGGTGGTCATCCTGCTGGCGCCGAAGCCGCGCTTCAGCGAAGCGTTCCTGAACCTGAGCCTGGTCGCCTGCGAGGCCGCACGGCTGCCGGTGGTGATCGCGCTCAACAAGAAGGACCTGCCCGAGCACGCCGAGGCGATGAAGGCCCTCGATCCGTACGTGAAGATCGGCTACACGGTGATCAGCATGTCGGCCAAGTTCGACGTGGCGCCGCTGCTGCCGCACCTGGAGAAGAGGCTCACCCTGCTCGTGGGACAGAGCGGCATGGGAAAGTCGCGCACCGTGAATGCGTTGGTGCTGAACGACGTGGCGCGCGTGGGCGAGCTCACCGCGTCGCTGGGCACCGGCGCCCACACCACCACCTTCTCGCGCTTCTACCGCCTCGACCGCGACACGGCGATCATCGACACGCCCGGCTTCCAGTCCTTTGGCCTGTTCCACTTGACCGAAGACCAGATCGGCGAGGCGATGCGCGAGTTCCGCCCCTTCCTCGGCACCTGCAAGTTCAACGATTGCTCGCACATGTCGGAGCCCGGCTGCGCGGTGATCGACGGCTCCAGGAAGGGCAAGATCAGCCCCGAGCGCCTGTCGTTCTACCAGGTGCTGATCGAGCAGCATCGCGACTTGCACGAGCAACATCCGGAATGGTCGAAGTGATTACCTCGACACGCTGACCGGGATCCGCCGCCGCCCGAACTGGCGGCCCAGGTCGAACGCCACGAATTTTCCCGGCAGCGCGGTCCCGCATTGCGGGCATGTCCCCTCGGGCGTCACGCGATACGCCTCGATGCGATGCCAGTCGCGCACGATGAGCGCCGCCCCGCAGCCTGCGCAGAAAGTGGTGCCTCCCTCGCGATCGTGCACGTTGCCGGTGTAGACGTAACGCAGTCCCGCGTCGATCGCGATGCGCCGCGCGCGCGTGAGCGTGGCGGGCGGAGTGGGCGGCAGGTCGGTCATCTTGAAATCGGGGTGGAACGCGGTGAAGTGGAGCGGCACGTCGCGTCCCAGCTCACGGAAGATCCACCGCGACATCGCCGCGAGCTCCGCATCGGAGTCGTTGCGCCCGGGAATGAGGAGCGTGGTGATCTCGAACCACACCGGCGTTTCGTGCTTGAGGTAGATGAGCGTGTCGAGCACCGGGGCGAGCCGCGCGCCGGTGAGCTTCACGTAGAACTCGTCGGTGAAACCCTTCAGGTCCACGTTGGCGGCGTCCATCTTCGCGTAGAACTCGCGCCGCGGCGCGGGCGAAATGTAGCCCGCGGTCACCGCGACGGTGAGCACGCCCGCCGCACGGCAGGCGTCCGCCGCGTCCATGGCGTACTCGGCGAAAATCACCGGGTCGTTGTAGGTGAAGGCCACGCTTGCGCAGCCCGCTTCCACCGCGGCGCGCGCGATCGCCTCGGGGCTCGCGCGGTCCATGAGCCGGTCCATGTCGCGCGATTTCGAAATGTCCCAGTTCTGGCAGAACTTGCACGCCAGGTTGCAGCCCGCGGTGCCGAACGACAGCACGGCGCTCCCCGGCATGAAGTGGTTGAGCGGCTTCTTCTCGATGGGATCGACGCAGAAGCCCGACGAGCGACCGTAAGTGGTGAGCACCATGGCGTCGTTCACGCGCGCACGCACGAAGCACGCGCCTCGCTGCCCCTCGTGCAGCTTGCAATCGCGCGGGCAGAGATCGCATTGCACCCGCCCGTCGTCGAGGGGATGCCACCAGCGCCCGGGGTGCAGCGGGCCGTCGAGCGCTTCGGTGACGCGCCCGCTCACAGGTACTTCTCCACGGTATAGCGCGACAGCCGCAGCTCGGGGTCCCAGAAGCTCGCGGAGAGCCCCGCCTTGCGGCGCAGCTCGCCCAGGAACTCGCGCGGGTCAGGGAGCCCCTCCCACACCTGCGGCAGGAACGTGGCGGAGAGCCCGTGGTATTCGAGGTAGACACCGTCCACGCCGGGACGGATGCGCTCGAGCGCTTCGCGTTCGTTCGTCGCGGGCAGCGGCTCCCGCGCCGACAGGACCGAAACCTCGATCGCGAGCCGCGGCATCTCGGTCTTCGCCAGCGGGGCGAAGCGCGGGTCGCGATACGCGGCCGCGTAGGCGTTGTAGGCCACGTCATCGCCCAAGGGGCGGCGCGCCTCGATCGAGCCGATGCAGCCACGCAGTGCGCCTTCCAGCCGCAGGGTCACGAAGCTCGCGCCCGGGGCGCGCAGCCACTCCTCGTTCCATTCGGCGGGCGCCTCGGGCGCAACGCCCTTCGCGATCGCCACGCGGGCGATTGCGACCAGCACCAGGGCGCGCGAGGC
>DATLEL010000383.1:0-5845 GCA_035525255.1 Usitatibacter sp. | reverse complement strand
GCGCCCGGCGGTGGCGACGCTGATGTCGGAATACTCGCGGCGGCCGATCAGCGAGTGGTCGGTGGGCGATGCGTTCGGCCGGCTCGTCAGTGCCACGCGCGGCTACGACTTCGACGTGCCGCTGCACCTGCTGGTGCTCGCTCGCACCATCATGCTGATCGAGTCGATGGTGCGGGTGCTGGATCCCAAGTTCAGCCTGCTCGACTCGCTCTCGCGCCGCTCGCGCGAGGTCATGACCTCGGCGCTCGGCACCGAGCAGCAGGAGACGCGCCGGCTGCAGTACGAGGCGGCGATCGCCTCGGTGGAATGGCAGCGCCTGCTGGCGAGCGGGCTGCGCAAGTTCCGCGAGGAAGGCCTGCGCTTCAAGGTGGACCACGAGGGGCTGCCGGAGCTGTCGGAGCACATCATGCGCGGTTCGAGCCGCGTCGCGCTGGCGCTGGTGACGCTCGGCCTCTACCTCGCCGCGAGCCTGTTGATGCAATTCCGCTCCGGTCCGGTGATCTACGACGTGCCGCTGCTGGCGGCGGTGTTCTATATCGTTGCCGGATGGTTCACGATCCGGCTGGTGCGCAGCATCGGCAAACTCTAGGAGGCACTTCCATGAATACGCTATCCCGCCGTGAAATGCTCGCTGCGCTCGGCGCAGGCGCGCTCGCAGCGACGCTGCCCATGCGCGCATTCGCGCAGCCGGGGCGCATGCAGTCGTGGCCGCTGGGCACTTCCAGCCGCACCGGCATCCACGACGTGGCGCCCGCGCCGGATGGCGGCGTGTGGTTCACCGCGCAGCGCAGCGGCCACCTCGGCTACTTCGATCCGCGCAGCGGCAAGACCGAGCTCATCCCCCTCGGCAAGGGCTCCTCGCCCCACGGCGTGATCCCCGGTCCCGACAACGCCGCGTGGATCACCGACGGCGGCCAGCAGGCGATCGTGCGCGTGAGCTGGCCGCAACGCGAAGTGCGCCCCTACGCGCTGCCGAAAGGCACGCCCTACGCCAACCTCAACACCTGCACGCTCGATGGCGACGGCGACGTGTGGTTCACGGGACAGAGCGGTGTCACGGGCCGCGTCGAAGTGAAGAGCGGCAAGGTCTCGGTGAACGACGCGCCGCGCGGCCGCGGTCCCTACGGCATCTGCACCACGCCCGCGGGGGACGTCTGGTATTGCTCCCTCGCGGGAAGCTTCATCGCGCGCATCGACCGCAAGAGCGGTGAGTCCATCGTGGTCGCGCCGCCGACGCCGGACCAGGGCGCGCGCCGCGTATGGAGCGACAGCCGCGGCCGCATCTGGGTGAGCGAGTGGAACAGCGGCAACCTCTCGATGCACGATCCGAAGACCGGCAAGTGGAGCGCCTGGAAGCCGCCGGGCACGGCGCCGCGCACTTACGCGGTGTACGTGGACGAGAGCGACCACCCCTGGATCAGCGAGTGGGCGGCCAACGCCATGTATCGCTTCGATCCGGGTAGCGAGAAGTTCGAGCGCTTCGACTTCCCGCGCGAGCAGGTGGCCATCCGCCAGATCCACGGCCGGCGCGGCGAGATCTGGCTGCCGGAGAGCGGCACCGAGCACATCACCGTGATCCGGACTGCCTGAGTGAGGATCGCCACCTTCAACGTGAATGGCATCGGCACGCGGCTGCCGCACCTGCTCGAGTGGCTCGCAAAGGAAAAGCCCGACGTCGTCTGCCTGCAGGAATTGAAAGCGCTCGACACGGCATTCCCCGCGCTCGCGCTGAAGGAAGCCGGATACGGCGCGATCTGGCACGGCCAGCGCTCCTGGAACGGCGTCGCGATCCTCGCGCGCGGCGCCAAGCCCATCGAGATCCGCCGCGGCTTGCCGGGAGGCGACGCCGACGACCAGAGCCGCTACATCGAAGCGGCGGCGCACGGCGTGCTGGTGGGCTGCCTGTACCTTCCCAACGGCAACCCGCGGCCGGGCCCCAAGTTCGCCTACAAGCTCGCCTGGTTCGAGCGCCTCATCGAGCATGCGCAGTCGCTGCTGGCGAGCAAGCAGCCCGTGGTGCTCGCCGGCGACTACAACGTGGTGCCGACCGACTTCGACATCTACAACCCGCGCTCGTGGCTGAAGGACGCGCTACTGCAGCCCGAGAGCCGCGAATGCTATCGCCGGCTGCTCGCGCAGGGATGGACCGATGCCATCCGCGCATTGCATCCCGAGGAGCGCATCTACACGTTCTGGGATTATTTCCGGCAGCACTGGGAGAAGAATTCGGGCCTGCGCATCGACCACCTGCTGCTGTCCGACGAGCTGAAGCCGCGGCTGAAGGCAGCGGGCGTCGACACGTGGGTGCGGGGATTGCCGAAGGCGAGCGATCACGCGCCGACGTGGATCGAGCTGAAGGCGGCGAAGCGCGCGAAGTGAGTTGGTACGTCTACCTCATCGAATGCGCCGACGGCTCGCTGTACACGGGCATCGCGATCGATCCCCAGGCGCGCTTCGACTTGCACGCCTGCGGCAAGGGTGCGCGCTATACGCGCTCGCACCCTCCGCTGCGCCTGTTGGCGGCGGTGCCATTCCCGGACCGGTCGAGTGCCTCGAAGGCGGAATACCGCGTCAAGCGCATGGCGCCGGCCGACAAGCGGGGCTTCGCGGCGCGCGGGGGTTTCGAGGGAAGTCCGTAGCCCGGCAGTCTCATGGTGGGATCCTCAGGCGGCGCGGCGAGTTTGCGGGGCACGGCCACGCGACGAGGGCGCGAGGCCTTGCAGCACGTAGCAGGTGAGGATCGCGAGCGCCACGTGGGCAGCCACTTCGGCCACTTCGGATTCGCCGAGGATGCCGACGTCGCGCGGATCGCAATCCACGCGCTTCAGGAGGATGCCGCCGGCCACCATGCGCTGCGCGAGCCGCAGGATGGCGGATTCGCGGCGGTCGAGGGCGGCGCCCGCGGAGGCGAGCAGCATGTCCTCGCCGGTCAGGCCGCGGTCGGAGCCGATGCGGGAATAGATCCAGGCGCAGTAGTCGCAGTGCACCGCGTGGGCGACGACGACCCCGATCTGCGCGCGGTTGCGCGGGGAGAGGTTGCCCGCTTCGAGCGCCTTCTCCAGGCGGCGGTGGGCGTGCAGCGTGCCGGGGACGCTTTCGAGGGCGGTGGCGAAACCTGGGACCAGGGTGTTGACGTCTTTCATTGGTGCCGCTCCTCGTCGATTCCTCCGGGGCGATCGCCCGGCGTATGAGAACCAGTATCCATACGACGACAGGCGCGCGGCATCGGCGGGTGCTGAAGGTGGCCTCGGCCAAACTCGAAAACTTGGGAGTGCGCCGGCGCACACGACGCGTAGGAGGGGTCCTAGGTGGTGGCGCCGGGACGCGGCCGGGCGGCCGTCAGCGCTGCGCGACGAACAGGAGGATCGCGGTGTAGTGCGCGGCGCTGCCGGCCAGCACGAACAGGTGCCAGATGCCGTGCCAGTGCTTGAAGCGCTCGTCGTAGAGATAGAAGACGATGCCGACGGTGTAGACCAGCCCGCCGCCGAGGAGCCAGGCGAAGCCGTTCCAGGTGAGCGCCTTGATGAGGGGCTCCAGCGCGAAGATCGCGATCCAGCCCATCAGAAGGTAGATCGCCAGCGAGGTGAGCCTCATGCCCTTGGCGATCCAGCATTCCTGGGCCACGCCGAGGACCGCCAGGCCCCACACCGTGGCGAACAGCGTCCAGCCGTGCGCGCCATGGAGGGTCACCAGCGCGAAGGGCGTCCACGTGCCCGCGATCACCAGGTAGATCGAGCAATGATCCAGCTTGCGGAAGAAGTTCTTCGCCGCGCCCTGGGTGCCGTGGTACAGGGTCGAGGCGAGGAAGAGGAGGCAGAGGGTGGCGCCGTAGACGTAGATGCTGGTGCTGCGCCAGAAGTCGTTCTGCACGCTCGGCAGGGAGACCAGGAAAACCACTCCCGCCACCGCGAGGACCGTGCCCGCGAGGTGGGTGTAGCCGTTGAAGCGCTCGCCATGATGCATGCAGCCACTATGCAGAGCCGCCCAGCCAATAACGAGGGACGGAGTCGCATTCTTGCTGTAGGAGAATCCACGGATTTGGCGAGGGGTAAGTCCCACACGGCGGGCGCCGGTACCATGGCGGGGATGGAAAATTCCCCTTTGCGCGACCCGGTTTGCGGCATGTCCGTCCCCCCCGATTCACCGCGGCGCTTCGCGTTCGGAGGCCTCACGTACCGCTTCTGCAGCGACGGGTGCCTGGCGAAGTTCAAGGCAGACCCGGCGAAGTATCTCGGCGAACCACGACCCTCACCCCGGCCCTCTCCCATGGGAGAGGGAGAACTTCATGTGTGCCCCATGCATCCCGAGGTGCGGCAGATGGGGCCGGGCACGTGTCCCAAGTGCGGCATGGCGCTCGAGCCGGAGATGCCCTCGGTGGACGAGGGCGACAATCCGGAGCTGGCGGACTTCGGGCGGCGCTTCTGGTGGACGCTGCCCTTCACGGTGGCGACGGCAGTGCTCGGCATGTGGGGCCACGTGCTGTTCCCCGGGCTCTCCGGAACCGCGCGCAGCTACCTCGAGCTCGTGCTCGCGACCCCGGTGGTGCTCTGGGCCGGCTGGCCGCTGATCGAGCGCGGCATCGCGTCGGTGCGCACGCGCAACCCGAACATGTGGACGCTGATCGGGTTGGGAGTCCTCGCCGCCTATGGCTACAGCGTTGCCGCGACGCTTGCTCCGGGCGCCTTTCCGGGGGACTTCGAAGCGCATGGCCGCGTCGCCGTGTACTTCGAAGCCGCGGTGGTGATCATCTCGCTCACGCTGATGGGGCAGCTGCTCGAGCTGCGCGCGCGGTCGCAGACCTCGGCCGCCATCCGTGCGCTCCTGGCGCTCGCGCCGAAGACCGCGCGGCGCATCCGGGACGATGGCACCGAAGAGGACATCGAGCTCACCCACGTGCACACCGGCGACCGGCTGCGCGTGCGCCCGGGAGAAAAGGTGCCCGTGGACGGCGTCGCGATGGAGGGCCGCTCCAGCGTCGACGAGTCGATGTTGACCGGAGAGCCGATGCCCGTCGAGAAGCACGGCGGGGACCGTGTGATCGGCGGCACCATGAATGGCAGCGGCAGCCTGGTGATGCGTGCGGAGAAGGTGGGCTCGGCGACGGTGCTCGCGCAGATCGTGCAAATGGTGGCGCAGGCACAGCGTTCGCGCGCGCCCATGCAGCGCATGGCGGACGGAGTGGCGTATTGGTTCGTGCTGGCGGTCGTGGCGGTGGCGTTGCTCACGTTCCTCGCGTGGGGCTTCCTGGGTCCCGAGCCGCGCTGGCTGTATGCGCTGCTGAACGCGGTGTCGGTCCTCATCATCGCCTGCCCCTGCGCGCTCGGTCTTGCGACCCCGATGTCCATCATGGTCGCCATGGGGCGCGGCGCCTCGAGCGGGGTGTTGTTCCGCGACGCCGAGGCGATCGAAGCCCTGCGCGGCGTTGATACGCTCGTGGTGGACAAGACCGGCACCCTCACGCTCGGCAAGCCCACGTTTCACGGCATCGTGCCCGCCGCGGGGTTCAGCGCCGACGAGGTGCTGCGCATCTCGGCGAGCCTGGACCAGGGCAGCGAGCATCCGCTCGCCGACGCGATCGTGGCGCAAGCGCGCGCGCGCGGCCTCGTGCTCGCGAAAGCGGACAGCTTCGAATCCAGCACCGGGCTGGGGGTGCGTGGCGCGGTCGAGGGCAAGCCCGTGGCGCTCGGCAATACCATGCTGATGATCGAGTCGGGCATCGATGCCTCCCCGCTCGCGGCGCAGGCCGAGGCGCTGCGGGTGGAGGGCGCGACCGCGATGTTCCTCGGCGTGGACGGGCGGCTGGCCGGTGTGATCGCGGTGTCCGATCCCATCAAGGAGACGACGC
>DATLEL010000055.1:0-3231 GCA_035525255.1 Usitatibacter sp. | reverse complement strand
GCTCGGCGTGCCGTACGAGTTCCACTGGGCCCTGCCCATCACCGGGCTGCTGGTGGGCGGCGTGGGCGTCGCCGTGGCCGGGCTTATCGGAACTCGCCGGGCGATTTCCTCACCGCCGCTGCAGACGATCAGGGCAGTGACCTAGTTACCTCGCCGGCGGGTGGTTGGCGATGAAGCGGGAAATCCGCGGCGGGTTGTCGCCGAGGTGGAAAGCGTGCCGCATCTCCTGCAGCCGCTCGTCCATGGCCGTGAAGCGGTCGAAGCGCCGCAGGTAGTCGGCCCAGCTGTCGCAGGCGAAGTATTCGACGAAGCGGCCCGGCTGCTCGACATCCTCGAAGAGTCCCCACGACACCGCGCCCTGGCGCAGGCGCTGGCTGCGCGTCTCGGCCATGATCGAGATGAATTCCGGCGCGCGCCCCGGATCGATCACGTACTCGAGCGTCACCATCACCGGGCCCTCGTCCAGCGCGACCTCACGCTTCGGCACCGGCTCCTGCCACGGATGGGTGGGGGTGTGATCCTCTTCCTGCTCGCCCTCGAGCACGCGGTCGTGGGTGAGCGCGAGCGCCGCCAGCAGGCTCACCGCGCAGACCGCTAGGCTCGTCGGCACGCTGGTCAGGTCCGCGAGCTTGCCCCAGATGAACGCCCCGAGCGCGGTGCCGCCCATGATCGCCATCTGGTAGATCGACATACCGCGCGCGCGCACCCAGTTCGGGAGTGCCAGCTGCGCCGAGACGGTGACCGAATTGGCGATCACGATCCAGGCCGAACCGGCAAGCACCATTGCGGGTGCCGCGATGAGCAGCGTCGGCGCGAACGCCACGATGGCAGTCGCGATCGCCTGCACGACCATACCCGCCATCACCAGCTGGTCGCGGTTGTAGCGCGGCCGCAGCTTCTGCAGCTGCGTCGCGGTGGCGATGGCGCCCACGCCGATGCAGGAGAGGAGGGCGGTGTACGTCCCCGCGCCGCCGGCCGGATCGATGCGCGTTGCCACCAGCGGCATGAGGGCGAAGAGCGCCGTCGCATGGAGGAAGAAGACCGCGGTGCGCACCAGCGCGTCCTTCATGCGCCGCGATTCGCGCACGTACTGGACACCTAATCGCATCGCGCCGAGGAAGCGCTCGCCCGGCAGCACCGACGGCTTGTTCTCCCGCTTCCAGCGCGCGATCACCACGGACGCGATGATTGCGATCACGAAGTTGAGCGCGAAGACGTACTGGTTGCCGAGTCCCGCGATGATCACGCCGGCCACCAGCGGTCCCACGACCCTCGAGAAGTTGACCGCTACGGCGTTGAGCGCGAGCGCCGAGGACAGCTCGTGCCGCCCCACGAGCTCCGGCACGATCGCGGCATACACGGGCCAGCGCATGGCGAGCCCGATGCCGTTGGCGAACACCAGCACCAGCAGCAGGGTGGCGTTGAGCGCCCCGGTGGCGGTTGCCGCAAACAGCACGGCCGCGGTAGTGGCGACCCAGAACTGCGTCACCATGAAATATTTGCGCCGGTCGACGATGTCGGCGAGGGCACCGCTCGGCAGGCCGAGCAGGAACACCGGCAGCGCGGAGGCGGTCTGCACCAGGGCGATCAGCGTGGGCGACCTGGTGAGCGACGTCATCAGCCAGGCAGCCGCCACGTCGTTCATCCACATCGCGACGTTCGACCCCGCCCACACCAGCCACAGCATGCGGAAAGTCGGCTCGCGTAGCGGAGCCCAGGCGGAGGATCGCTCCTGCTGCATTGTGAGAGACTAGCACCCGATGCCGCCGCGCACGTTCCACGCCTCCCCGTACCTCCTCCTCAGTCTCACGTCGCTCTTCTGGTCGCTCAACTGGGTGATCGGTCGTGCGATCGTGGGTCACGTCTCGCCCCTCGCGCTCACATTCATCCGCTGGCTCGTGGCCGTGGTAGTCATGATGCCGTTCGCGTGGCCGGGGATCCGCCGCCATTGGCCCGTCATCCGCAGGCACTGGAAAACGATCGCGTGGATCGGCTTCTGGGGCACCGGGTTGCACAACGCGTTCGCCTACGTGGGGCTGCAGTACACCACCGCCACCAACGGCGTGATCCTGAACAGCGCCATCCCGGTGATGATCATCATGTTGGGGTGGCTCATCTACCGCGAGACCATCACCGGCCGCCAGGGCGTGGGCGTGTTGTTGTCGGTCGCGGGGATCCTCGCCATCGTCTGCCGCGGCGACCTCGCGGTGCTGGCGACCCTCTCCCTCAACAAGGGGGACTTGATCCTGCTGGTGGGGATGTTCTTCTGGGCTGCGTACACCGTCTTCCTTCGCATGAAGCCGGAAGGCCTGCCCGGCCTCACGCTCCTCGCCTGCTGCGGGTGCGTGGGGTTGATGCTGCTGCTGCCGCTGGCCGCGTTCGAGATGCTGTTCCTGCAGGGCCGCGTGGAGCTCAGCATGGCGACGGTGTCGGCGATGCTCTACGTGGGCATCTTCCCGTCCTTCGTGGGCTATGTATTCTGGAATCGCGGCGTTGCCGAGGTGGGGCCCAACGTGGCCGGGATCTTCGTGCACCTCATGCCCGCGTTCGGCGCGCTGCTCGCGTGGCTGTTCCTCGACGAGCGCATCTACATGTTCCACATCATCGGCATCGCGCTGATCCTCGCGGGCATCGCGCTGACGACGCGAGGCAGGAAATGACATGGAACTGATTCTCTGGCGCCACGCCGATGCCGAGGACCCCGGTACCCGCGGCGACTTCGCGCGCGAGTTGACGAAGAAGGGCCGCAAGCAGGCGAAGGCCATGGCGGAGTGGCTGCGCCCGCGGCTCGTCGGCGAGTGGACCATCCTCAGCAGCCCCGCGGCGCGCGCGATCCAGACGGTGACGCCACTCGACATGCCCTATGAAGTGCGTCCGGCGCTCGACCCGGCCCACGGCGCGCGCGACATGCTGCAGGAATCGGGTTGGCCAGGCGCGCGAAGCGTCATCGTGGTGGGCCACCAGCCCACGCTGGGGGAGGTCGCTTCGCACCTGATGGGGGGCGCCGGTGACATCGCGTTTCGCAAGGGGGCCATCTGGTGGTTCGCGACGCGGCAGCGCGACGGGCGCACGGAGGCGCTGCTACGGACAGTGCTGGATCCGGACGCATTGGAAGCATGATTGGGCCCCGGTCCAATGCGGCAGTTGCCGCGCCCGGGGCGACGAGTTTTTGCGTGCAGAATAGGAGCAGGAGGTCACCATGAAACTCACCCCCGAGCAGCTCGCCCGCTT
>DATLEL010000362.1:0-4770 GCA_035525255.1 Usitatibacter sp. | reverse complement strand
CCCTCGGCACGGAAGCGCGCAGCGACGATCTCCGAGATCTCCGGGTCCTCGCGCACCATGATGCGCGGCAGCATCTCCACCTGCGTGACCCGGGTGCCGAGCCGCGCGAAGCATTGCGCGAGCTCGCAGCCGATCGGGCCGCCGCCCAGCACCACCAGCCGCTTCGGCTGCTCGCGCAGGTCCCAAAGCGTGTCGGACGTGTAGGGGTTCGCCTCGCGCAGCCCCGGGATCGGCGGCACGAAAGGCCGTGCGCCTGCCGCGATCACGATGTTGCGCGTGGTGAGGGTGCGATTGCCGCCGCCGGCCAGCTGCACCTCCACCGTCCACGGCGACGTGATCCGCGCCGATCCCTTCAGGCATTCGACGCCCAGCTGCGAATAGCGCTCCACCGAGTCGTGGGGCTCGATCTCGGCGACCACGGAGCGGATGCGCTCCATCACCTCGGCAAAGTCGAAATCCGCCGAGGCCGTGCGCACCCCGAACTCCTTCGAGCGGCGCACGTGGGAGAGCAGCTTGGCCGTGCGGATCAGCGCCTTCGAGGGGACGCATCCGGTATTGAGGCAGTCGCCTCCCATCCTGTGGCGCTCCACCAGCGTCACTTTCGCCTTCACCGCCGCGGCGATGTACGAGGTGACCAGGCCGGCCGAGCCGGCACCGATCACCACCACGTTGCGCTCGTACTTCGCCGGACGCGTCCACTTCGCGTAGACCTTGCGGGCCTTCCACGCATCGAGCGTCTTCTTGGCGGCGATGGGGAAGAGCCCCAGGATCACGAACGCGGCGATCAGCCCGGGCGAGAAGCGGAATTGCCCCAGCTGCGTCCCGGCGTAGACGTAGGCGATGGTGCCGGCGAACATCCCGAGCTGGCTCACCCAGTAGAAAGTCCAGGTGCGGATCGGCGTGAGGCCCATGACCAGGTTGATCACGAAGAACGGGAACGCGGGAACGAGCCGCAGCGCGAAGAGATAGAACGCGCCCTCGCGCGCGATGCCGTCGTTGATGGGTTTCAGCTTGTCGCCGAACCTGCCCTGCACCCAGTCGCGCAGCAGGTAGCGCGAGGCGAGGAAGGCGAGGGTCGCGCCGATGGACGACGCGAAGGACACGATCACCGTGCCTACCGCCAGGCCGAAGATCGCGCCGCCCGCGAGAGTGAGGATGGCGGCACCCGGCAATGACAGCCCGGTCACGGCGACGTACACCGCGAAGAAAATCCCGATGGTCAGCGCCGGATGCGCGGCGTAGTACGCGTCGAACGCGGAGCGTTGCGACTGCAGGTACTCGACGGAGAAGTACTGCTTCAGGTCGAAGACGAAGAACGCGGCCACCAGCGCCACGATCAGGACGACGACGGCAACCTTGCCTTTGCTCATGGCTGCTCCCGGTAAAGGGGGTAGTCGGGGCCCGGCCCCCGTTCCTTACGCGCCGGCGGCGCGCGCGCGCTCGAAGCGCGGACCCTCGACGATGCGGCGGAAATAGGACGCGTGCGCAGGCGACCCTTCGGGCCATTGCGCGAGGAAGCGCTGCACCCACCGCTCGTGGTCATAGTCGAGCGCCACGGCTTCGACGTGCACGCCGGCAAGCTGCGCCCCGTAGAGCCGCGCCGCGCCCTCGAAGGGCCGCAGCGCGATGCGCGTCACCACGCCGTGGCGCGTGCCGCTGAAATTCGGCATCCCGGCGGCGCCGTTGTTGGCGACCAGCCCCGCGCCGCCGGCCCACTGGAAGCGGCGCAGTGCCGGGAGGCAGGTGTGCGTGCTGGCGAAAACATCGACACGCGCCTCGCGGAACATGGACTCCACCCAGCGCGCGTGGGAAAGCTTGTCGAGCTGGTCCTGCGCGAAGCCCCACCCGGCGAGCGAGGCGGCATCACCGTGGACGATGCCCACGCGCGCGCTTCCGACCTGCGCGGTGAGATGCATCGGCAACGCGCCCAGCTTTCTGCGCAGCGCCGCGTCGAGCCGCGCGGTTCCCCGCAGGCGATCCAGGATCTCGTTGGAGCGCGAGACCTCGGCATCGGCCACGTCGAGCGGATACGCGCACCCGCAGCCGGCACCGCTCTCGTCGCCCGCGATCTCGGTTTCGACATTGCCGCGCAGGGCATGGTGCGCGAGGACACGCGCGCTCACCTCGGCGAAATCGGCAGCGTCGATATCGAACCAGTGGAAGTCGCCGTTGAAGACGATGGCGGTGCTAGCGGCCTCCGCCGCCACCAGCTCCTCCAGCGCGGCGAGAGCTTCCACGTTTCCATACAGGCCGCCCACCACGTAGACGGCATCGGCGCGCACTTCCGCCTCGCGATTGAACACCCGCGGCGAGTAGCGATAGGACAGCGGGCACAACCGCCCCGGCGCGCTCTCTCGCCCCTCGTGCTTCGCCCCTCGCCCCTCGACCCTCGCCTCTCGCACCTGGCTCATGCGAGCGCTCCGCCGCAGCTCGATCCCTGTCCCGCGGTGCAGCCGTAGCAATGGTCGCGCACGACGATGGGGCCGCCGTCGAGGTTGCGGTCGAGGACATCGCGCAGGTGCGGCCGCGGCTTGCCGGCCACCGCGAGCGGCAGCCCCAGCATTTGGTTGAAGTCGCAATCGTAGAGATGGCCGCGCCAGTCGACCGACACCAGCGAGCGGCACATGACGCCGTCCAGGTTCTCGTCGCGATGGGCGCCGCGCAACAGCGCCATGTAGGCGTTGAACTGTCCCTTGGAGACCAGCGTCGAGCCGAACCGCTGGATCGGCATGTTGGCGATCGTGTAGAGGCGGTTGAAGGCGATGCCGAACTGCTCGCCGAGGATGCGCTTGTAGTCGGCCTCGAGCTTCGCCTGCGGCGGCGGCAGCGACGCGCCCTGCGGGTTGTAGACGAGGTCGATGGTGAGGCCGCTCCCCTCGCGCGCGTAGCCGAGCGCGTTCAGTGCGCGGATGGCGGCGACGCTCAGCTCGTGCACGCCCTTGCCGCGCTGGCGGTCCACCAGCTCCGGCGTGTAGCACGGCAGCGAGGCGACGATGTCGACGCGATTCGCCGCGAGGAACGCGGCGAGGTCATCCTGGCCCGGCTCGAACAGCACCGTCAGGTTGCAGCGGTCGATCACGCGGGCGCCGAGCGCGCGCGCACGGGTGACGAGCCAGCGGAAATTCGGGTTGAGCTCCGGCGCGCCGCCGGTGAGGTCCAGCGTGGTGGCGCCGCTCGCAGCGAGGTACGCGATCACCTGCTCTGCGGTCTCGCGCGTCATGGATTCGGTGCGCGTGGGCCCGGCGTTGACGTGGCAATGCAGGCACGTCTGGTTGCACACGTATCCGACGTTCACCTGCAGCGTCTCCAGCGCGCGGCGGCGCAAGGGCGGGAAATCGGTGTTGGCGAGGAGGGGGAGAGTCGCGTGCATGTGGATTCTGATGTTACCAAAGGGCTAGACTAAACCATGACCGAAACCTCGCACCCCGACGGCGCGCGCCTCGATTTCGCCGGCACCATGAGTTACGGCGATTACCTGCGGCTGGATGAGCTGCTGGGCGCGCAGCAGCCGCGCTCGGGCGACCACAACGAGATGGTGTTCATCGTCCAGCACCAGGCGTCGGAGCTGTGGATGAAGCTCGCGATCCACGAGCTCACCGCGGCGCGCGACCACATCCGCGCGGATAACCTGCAGCCCGCATTCAAGATGCTCGCGCGCGTGGCGCGCATCATGGCGCAGCTGAACCAGTCATGGGACGTGCTCTCGACGTTGACGCCGGCCGAGTACTCGTCCTTCCGCGGCGCGCTCGGCAGCTCCTCGGGCTTCCAGTCCTTCCAGTACCGCATGGTCGAATTCCTCCTCGGCAACAAGAGCGCGCTCCACCTGGAGCCCCACCGCCACCGCGAGGACCTGCTGGCGCCGCTGGAAAAGCTGCACCGCGAACCTTCCATCTACGACGAGGCGATCCGGCTGCTCGCGAGGCGTGGACTCGCCGTCGATGCGGGGTGCGTGGAGCGTGACTGGCGCACCGTGCACCAGAACAATGATTCCGTCGCCGCGGCCTGGGTGCAGGTGTACCGCGACACCGCGCGCTACTGGGAGCTCTACGAGCTGGCGGAGAAGCTGGTGGACCTGGAAGACGCTTTCCGGCAGTGGCGCTTCCGCCATGCGACGACGGTCGAGCGGGTGATCGGGTTCAAGCGCGGCACCGGCGGCACCGCCGGCGTGAGCTACTTGCGGCGCGTGGTGGAAGTGGAGCTCTTCCCGGAGCTCTGGCGCGCGCGCACCGCGCTCTAGCGCGCGCTCAAAGCGCCATGCGGAGGCGGATGCGGTTGCGTCCGAACATGTACGCGTAGTCGGCGGAGGCGGTGAGCCCCTGCGCGAGCAGCACTCCCAGGCCGCCCTCGCGGCGGGTCTCGGCGAGCGCTTCCAGCATCTCCCGCCGGGCGCGGGAGAAGGGGTTGAAGGGCGGCGCGTTGTCCTCGTAGGCGAGGGAAATCTTGCCGCCCTCCGCCGAGAGGGTGATCCACACCGGTGCATCGCTGCCGCCCCGATGGCCGTGCTTCACCGTATTGAGGAAAAGCTCCTCTACCACCAGGTTGGTCTTGAGGCAGGCCTCGCGGGGTATCCCCGCGCCGCGGCAAAAGTCCTCGATGAAGCGCCGGGCGTGCTTCCAGGCCTCCAGCCGGGACGGAAACATCCCCATTCGGGTTGTGACGGCGTTCACAGGCGGCTCCGGGGGCGATGGGGCATTATAGGGGCGCTAAAGGCCCTTCCCGGGGCTGGGAGAAATTCATGCGCAAGGCACTGATCCTCGCGGCCGTCCTCGG
>DATLEL010000353.1:0-2540 GCA_035525255.1 Usitatibacter sp. | reverse complement strand
CGGCCCGATCGGCTGCGAGCTCGCGCAATGCTTCGCGCGGCTCGGCACCCGGGTCACGCAGGTGGAGATGCTGCCGCGCATCATGGTGCGCGAGGACCCGGAGATCTCGGAGATCGTCGCTGCGCGCTTCCGTGCCGAGGGCATCGACCTCCTCACCGGCCACAAGGCGAAGGAAGTGCGCCGCGAGAACGGCGAGACGGTGGTGATCGTCGAGCACGACGGCAGGGAGAAGCGCATCGCATGCGACGCGATCCTGTGCGCGGTGGGCCGCGTCGCCAACACCGAGGGCTACGGCCTGGAGGAGCTCGGCATTCCCGTGACCAAGCAGAAGACCGTCGAGGTGAACGAGTTCCTGCAGGCCCATTACCCGAACATCTACGCGTGCGGCGACGTGGCCGGCCCGTACCAGTTCACCCACACGGCGTCGCACATGGCCTGGTATTGCGCCGTGAACGCGCTCTTCGGCCGCTTCAAGCGCTACCGCGTGGACTATTCGGTGATTCCATGGGCGACCTTCACCGACCCCGAAGTGGCTCGCGTGGGCCTGAACGAGACCGAAGCGAAGGAAAAGAAGATTCCCTACGATGTGTCGGTCTACGGGCTCGACGATCTCGATCGCGCGATCGCCGACGGCGAGGCGCACGGGCTGGTGAAGGTGCTGACGGTTCCCGGCAAGGACAAGATCCTCGGCGCCACCATCGCAGGCGAGCATGCCGGCGACCTGCTGGCCGAGTTCGTGATGGCGATGAAGCACGGCATCGGGCTGAACCGGATCCTCGGCACCATCCACACCTATCCCACGCTCGCCGAGGCGAACAAGTACGTGGCCGGCGTGTGGAAGCGCTCGAAGGTCACGCGCGGGCAGATGGAGCTCGCGCAGGCGTTCAACGCCTGGACGCGCGGCGACGCGGGGCTGGGCTCGGTGCTCGGCAAGCTGGGCGCGCTGGGCGACAAGCGCCCGTACCACGAGATCGCGCCCGCGCACGGAGACGACTGATGATGCGCACCCTGTTCGCCGCGGCCGCGCTGGTGGCGAGCTTCGCCGCCCTCGCCCTCGACCATTCCCACCAGGCGTGGGACGACCTCCTGAAGAAGCACGTGCGCTACCTCGACGGGGGCAACGCCTCGCAGGTGTCCTATGCGGGAATGGCGCGTGACCGCGCGCAGCTGAAGGCGGTGCTCGACGCTTACCAGGGAGTGTCGCGCGCGGAGTTCGATACGTGGAGCAAGCCGCAGCAGCAGGCTTTCCTGGTCAACGCCTACAACGCGTTCACCGTGGAGAAGATCCTGCGCCGCTACCCCGACATCAAGTCGATCCGCGATTACGGCACGGTTTTCGGCAATCCTTGGAAGGACAAGTTCTTCACGCTCTTTGGCCAGCCGTCGTACCTCGACCAGGTGGAGCACGAGATATTGCGCCGCGAAGGCGTCTACGACGATCCGCGCGTGCACGTGGCCGTGGTGTGTGCCTCCGTGGGCTGCCCCATGCTGCGCAACGAGGCTTTCGTCGCCGAGCGGCTCGATGCGCAGCTGGACGACGCCATGCGGCGTTTCCTGTCGGACCGCAAGCGCAACCGCTACAACGCGCAATCCGGGAAGCTCGAGGTCTCGCGCATCTTCGACTGGTACGGCAAGGATTTCGAGAAAGGCCACAAAGGCTACACATCGGTGAAGGCCACGCTCGCGCGCTACGCCGACCTGCTCGGTACCACCCCGGAGGAGCGTGCCGCCGTGCGCGAGCAGCGCGCCGAAGTATCCTTCCTCGAGTACGACTGGGCGCTGAACGACGCTCGGTGAAGGCTGGGTTCCCGCCTGCGCGGGAATGACGGCCCGGGGCTTACAATCCCGCCATGCCCGAAGTCTCCATCATCGTGCCGGTGCTCGACGAGGCGCGCGCCATCGAGGGCGCGCTGCTGCCGCTGCAGGCGTGGCGCGCCGCGGGCGCAGAAGTAGTCGTCGTCGATGGCGGCAGCGTCGATGCGACGCGCGCGCTCGCGGTCCCGCTCGCCGATCGCGTGATGGGCGCCGAACGCGGGCGTGCCGCGCAGATGAACGCCGGCGCCCGGGCGAGCCGCGGCGACGTCCTTCTCTTCCTGCACGCGGACACGGTGCTGCCATCCGATGCCATGGCCGCGGTGATCGCGGCGACGGCGCGCTCCGAGTGGGGGCGCTTCGACGTCGCCATCGAGGGCGCGGACCCGCTGCTCGCGCTGGTGGCGCTGTCGATGAACCTGCGCTCGCGGCTCACGGGCATTGCCACCGGGGACCAGGCGATTTTCGCCACGCGCGCGGCGTTCGAAGCGGCCGGTGGCTTTCCCGCAATCCCTCTCATGGAGGACGTGGCACTCAGCAAGGCGCTGCGGCGGCGCTCGCGCCCGGCCTGCCTGCGCCATCGCGTGCTCACCTCCGGCCGGCGCTGGGAGCGCCACGGCACGCTGCGGACCATCCTCCTCATGTGGCGCTTGCGCCTCGCCTACGCGCTTGGCGCGGATCCGCACCGCCTCGCGCGCCGCTATGACGTCGAACGCACGTCGTCCTGA
>DATLEL010000351.1:0-4817 GCA_035525255.1 Usitatibacter sp. | reverse complement strand
CCCGCGTTCCTCGATGACCGGGTGCCGGTGGTGATGAAGCGCTGGACCTGGATCGCGGAGCTGCCCGCGTGGGCCGTGTCGGGCCACTCCGAGGCGCGACTGCCCCGGTGAAGGCCAAGCCGTATAATCCGCAGCTTTCCCCGCAGGAATCCCGATGGCGCCCACTCCCGAGCGAAAGATCCCTGCCACGCTGATTCCCGGCGACGGGATCGGCCCCGAAGTCTCCGACGCGACGCTCGCGGTGATGGATGCGGTGGGGGACCCCTTCCAGTGGGAGACCGTGAAGGCGGGAATGGCCGGAGTGGCCGCCTGCAACGACCCGCTGCCTGCCGAGACGCTCGCCAGCATTCGCAAGACGCGGCTCGCGCTCAAGGGGCCGCTCACGACGCCGGTGGGTGGAGGCTACCGCTCTTCCAACGTGCGGCTGCGCGAGGAGTTCCATCTCTACGCCAACCTCCGCCCGGCGCGCACCCTGATCCCCGGGGGCCGCTACGAGAAGATCGACATCATCCTGGTGCGCGAGAACCTCGAGGGGCTGTACGTGGGCTTCGAGCACTACGTCCCCATTGGCGACGACCACCACGCGGTGGCCGTGGCCTCGGGCGTCAATACCCGCGCCGGCTCCACGCGCATATGCGAGTACGCGTTCGATTACGCCGCGAAGCACGGCCGCAAGAAGGTGACCCTGGTCCACAAGGCCAACGTGCTGAAGGCGCTCACCGGGCTCTTCCTCGAAGCGGGCCGCGACGTGGCGAAGAAGTACGAGGGGCGCGTGGCGTGCGACGACCGCATCATCGATGCCTGCGCGATGCAGCTGGTGATGAACCCATGGCAGTTCGACATGATCGTCACCACCAACCTCTTCGGCGACATCCTCTCGGACCTGAACGCGGGCCTGGTGGGCGGCCTCGGCATGGCCCCGGCGGGCAACATCGGCGTCGATGCCGCGATCTTCGAGGCGGTGCACGGCTCCGCCCCCGACATCGCCGGCAAGGGCCTCGCCAATCCCCTCGCGCTCATGCTCTCCGCCGCGATGATGCTCGACCACGTCGGCATGCAGGACCGCGCGAAGCGCCTGCGCGACGCCATCGACGACGTGCTCTGCAAGGACAACGTGCGCACCGGCGACCTGGGCGGCAAGGCGAGCACCAAGCAGTTCACCCAGGCGATCGTTTCGCGGCTGAAATGAAAAACTGGTGTCAGACACCAGTTTCACATGACAGAATTGGTGTCTGACACCAGTTTCACTATGCGCAGCAAACTCTTCGTCCCCGGATCCCGCCCCGAGCTCTTCGCGAAAGCGATGGCGAGCGAGGCCGATGGGCTTTCGTTCGACCTGGAAGACGCGGTCGACGAGGCACGCAAGGCAGAAGCGCGGCGCGAGCTGGCGAAATTCCTGCGCACGCTCCCGCCCAACTGCGGCAAGACGATCATCGTGCGGGTGAACGGGCTCGACACGCCGCACTTCGAGGCGGACCTCGAGGCGATCGTCGGGCCGGGCCTCGACATCGTCAACCTGCCGAAGCCGGAGGGCGCCGAGGACGTGCGCGCGTGCGCGTCCGCTCTCACCAAGTTCGAGCGCAAGCAGAAGCTCGAGCCCATCGACATCCTCCCGAACATCGAGTCGCCGCGCGCGCTTCGCCTGGCCGCCGAGATCGCCACCGCGAGCCCGCGCGTGGTAGGGCTGCAGGCGGGATGGGGCGACCTGATCGAGCCGCTCGACATCGACCGCTACAACCCGGCCGCGATCGAGGCGATCCAGCTGCAGATCCGCATCGCCGCGGGCGAGGCGGGCGTATGGGCGTACGACGGCGCCTATGCCAATTTCAAGGACACCGAGGGCTACCGCCGCGAGGCCGAAGCCGCGCGCCGCCTGGGCTACCTCGGCAAGAGCGCGATCCATCCCACGCAGGTGCCGATCGCCAACGCGGTCTTCCGTCCCAGCGACGAGGAGATCGCGCATTCGCTCAAGGTGGTGAGCGCCGCGCGCGACGCCGCCGAAAAGGGCGTCGGGGCCTTCACCGTCAACGGGCGCATGGTCGACGCGCCCTTCATCCGCCGCGCCGAAGCCGTCCTGCAGCTGGCGCGCAAGCTCGGCCTCATCGCACAGGAAGGAAGGATCGAATGAACACGTTGCTCCCGTTCGTCATGGGCGCCGCGGAGCTGTTGCTCCTGATCGCCGTCTTCATCCTCGGGCTGCTGCCGGCACTCGGTTGAGCCTCAAGCAGCGGGACTACACGCGCGGCGGCCGCGGCACGCTTTCCGGTGTTCGCGTGCTCGACCTGTCACGGCTGGTCGCGGGCAACATGCTCACCGGCGTGCTGGCCGACTTCGGTGCGGAAGTGGTCAAGGTGGAGCCCGCCGCGGGCGATACGCTGCGCGCATGGAAGTCCGAAGGCGTCGACACCAACTGGAAGCTCTACGCCCGCAACAAGAAAAGCCTCGCCCTCGACCTGCGCAGCGACGAAGCGAAGGCGCTGCTCCTCAAGCTGGTGGACAAGGCGGACCTGTTCGTCGAGAGCTTCCGTCCCGATACGCTGGAGCAGATGGGCCTCGCACCGGCCATGCTCCTCGAGCGCAACCCCAAGCTCATCGTGGTCCGCATCTCCGGCTGGGGACAATCGGGGCCGTATCGCCGCCGTCCCGGCTTCGGCACCTTGGTGGAGGGCATGGCGGGCTTCGCGGCGATCAATGGCTTCGCCGATCGCGAGCCGGTGCTGCCGCCGATCTACTTGGCCGATACCTACGCGGGCCTCTACGGCGCGGTCGGCGCCATGATCGCCCTGCGCGAAGTGGAAGTGAACGGCGGGAAAGGCCAGGTGATCGACCTGCCGCTGCTCGATCCGCTCTTCCACGTGCTGGGTCCGCAGGCCGCCAACTACCGGCTGACGAAGAAGCTGAAGCCGCGCACCGGCAGCCGCTCCACCAACTCCTGCCCGCGCAATGCGTATCTCGCCAAGGACGGCAAGTACGTGGCGCTCTCGGCCTCGACGCAGAAGATGGCCGAGCGCGTATTCGCCTCCATCGGCCGCGCCGACCTGATCGAGAACCCGCGCTACAAGACCAATGCGAACCGGGTGAAAAATGCCGCGGAGCTGGACGCGATCATCGGCGCGTTCGTCGCGCAGAAGACCCAGGCAGAGAACGTGGCGTTTTTCGAGAAGGCCGAGGTCACCATCGGCCCCATCTACGACGTGTCGCAAATCCTCGAGGATCCGCACTTCATCGCACGCGAGGTGCTCACCGACTATCCCGATGCCGACATGGGAAGCTTTCCCATGCATCACGTGGTGCCGCGGCTCGAGGGGACGCCGGGTGCGATTCGCACGCCCGCGCCGAAGCTCGGGCAGCACAACCGCGAGTTGTTGGCGGAGGTGGGAGTGGTTGGGGAGGCGTATGAGCGGCTGCTGAAAGCAAACGTAGTTTTTGAACAGATGCTGGATTCCCGCTTGGGCGGGAATGACGATGGCTGAGGTCCCGAACTCCTCCGGCACCTCGGCTCCGCGCTTCAAGGCTCCCCCGGGCACCTGCGACTGCCACCTGCATATCTACGACCCGCGCTTCCCGATGGCGTGGCCGCAACTGCGCAGCACGCCCGATGCGAGCGTCGCCGAGTATCGCTTGCTGCAGAAGCGCCTCGGGCTCACGCGCGCGATCGTGGTCCAGCCGGCCGCCTATGGCATCGACAATCGCGTCACGGTGGCGGCGGTGGCCGAACTCGGCCAGGACGTCGCGCGCGGCGTGGCCGTGCTGCACCCGACGGTCAGGGACGCGGAGCTCGCCGCGCTGCATAGCGGCGGCATCCGCGGCCTGCGCTTCACGCAGCACGATCCCAAGACCGCGGTCACTTCGCCCGACATGATCGAGCCCCTCGCCCAGCGAGTGGCGGAGCTGGGTTGGCACATCCAGCTCCACCTCCGTGGCGAGCAGCTGGTGGAGATGGCCTCGATGATCCAGCGGCTGCCGGGCACGCTGGTCCTCGATCACATGGCCCGCATGCCGCAGCCCGAGGGCATCCACCATCCGGCATTCGCGGTCGTCGCCCGCCTGCTGGAGTCCGGCCGCGCGTGGGTGAAGCTGTCCGGCCCCTACCTCGACACGCAGGTGGGGTCGCCGCGGTACGCGGACAGCACCCGGGTCGCGCGCGAGCTGGTCAAGCTCGCCCCCGAGCGTGTCGTCTGGGGGAGCGATTGGCCCCATCCCACGGAGCGCGACGTGAAGCCCGACGACGCGATCCTCTTCGACCTGGTGCAGGAATGGGCACGCGACGAGTCGACGCGGCAGCGCATCCTGGTGGACAACCCCGCCGCCCTCTACGGGTTCTGAGCCACTTCCCGGAGTCCTACGACGAAATTAGCGTTCGTGATACGCAGCCGTAGCTGGGAATGCGGTGGAATGGGGCTTCCAACGCAAACAACGGAGCTCACATGTCCATCGGTCTCATCGTCCTCATCATCGTGGTGCTGATCCTCGTCGGTGCGCTGCCCACCTGGCCGCACAGCCGGAGCTGGGGCTACATGCCCAGCGGCACCCTCGGCCTGATCCTCATCATCCTCATCGTGCTGCTGCTGATGGGCAAGCTCTGAGCGGAGCTTCGTCGCCCCGGGTGCCGCTGCGCGGCGATAGCCCGGGGCCCAGTTAAAATCCCGGGCACAGGAGGAGCTCCCATGCCCATATTCCGTGCCGTCGTCGCTTCGCTGCTGCTCGCGGTCTGCGGCGCGGCGTCCGCGCAGTCCTATCCCACCAAGCCGGTGAAGATCATCGTCGGCTTCGCGCCCGGCTCCGCCACCGACATCCTCGCGCGCGTGGTGGCGGAA
>DATLEL010000348.1:0-5988 GCA_035525255.1 Usitatibacter sp. | reverse complement strand
GACTTCGACGCCCTCCGGCGCGAAGCGATGCGCGTCGCCCCCCGCCTCTTCCAGCACCACGCGCGCCTCGCGAAGCTGCGCCACGACCTGTCCCGCCGCGGCTTCCGAGAGGTACAGGCGGCGCGCGACCGCGGCTCGCGTCACCGGGGCCCCATGGGCATCGCGGAACAGCAGCAGCGCCTCCAGGAAGGGAACCGAGGGCACGCTCGTGAGGATGAAACGCCGCAAGTCTTCGGGCAGGGGCTCGCGCGGCATGCTGGGCTCAGCGGCCTCCGGAGACGTCGATGAACGCCCCGGTGGTATAGGAGGCTTCGTCGGAGAGCAGCCACAGGATGGCGCGCGCCACCTCTTCGGGCTCGCCGCCGCGCTTCATCGGCACCGCGGCCTTCACGCGCTCCACGCGGCCGGGTTCGCCGCCGCTCGCGTGGATCTCGGTGTGGATCACGCCGGGACGCACGGCGTTGACGCGGATGCCCTCATCGCCCACCTCGCGGGCGAGGCCGATGGTGAGCGAGTCGATGGCGCCCTTCGATGCGGCGTAGTCGACGTATTCGCCGGGCGAGCCGAGGCGCGAGGCCATGGAGGAGACGTTGACGATGCAGCCGCCGCGGCCGCCATGCCGCGTCGACATGCGGCGCACCGCCTCGCGCGCGCACAGGAAGGAGCCGAGGATGTTGGTCGCAAAGACGCGCTCCAAGCGCGCCGCTTCCATGTCGTCGAGGCGCGTCTGGCGCTCGAGGATGCCGGCGTTGTTCACCAGGCCCGAGAGCGCCCCGAGCTCGGCTTGCGCGGTATCGAACAGGCGCAGCACGTCACCTTCCAGTGCCACATCGCCCGCAACGGCGACGGCGTGTCCGCCCGCGCCGCGGATCGCCTGCGCCACGCCCTCGGCGGACGCACGGTCGCGCCGGTAGTTCACGCATACCGCGTAGCCGCGCTCGCCCGCCAGTCGCGCGGTGGCTGCGCCGATGCCGCGACCGCCGCCAGTGACGATGAGCGCGCCGCGGGGCTCGGCCATCAGGGCTTGGGCCAGCGCGGGTTGGCGAGGCGCTGGTCATAGACGAACGCCGCGCCCACGGCGATCCCGAGTGCCAGCACCACGACGAAGAGCTGCGCCCAACCCGAGCGCAGCAGCGTGCCGTTGTAGACCATGATGAGCAGCGCGGCGATGCCGCACGCGATGAGCATCGCCTTGCCGGCGAACGCGTTCACCTGGAACCACGTCGAGTCGTTGGCGAGCGCGCGCTCTGTCGGCACTCCGTACACCGGGTTCCGCGGGACGAGTCGCAGGGTGAGGGGAATGGCGGCGAGCGCCACCAGGGCGAGGATCACGAGCAGGACGATGGTGCCTAGCATGGGGCCTCCGGATGGTTAAGGATGCGTGCGCCGGGGTGCGTCATTTTCGAATCCACTGGGGCGGCGGGATCTTCATCGCGGCGAGGCGCGCGGTTTCCTCGACGCGCTTGCCGCGGGTCTCGGGGCGCTTGGCACTCGCGATCCAGCCGAGGATCGCCTTGCGGATGGAAGGCGCGAAGCCGTCGAAGTGCGCCTGCGCGCCGGAAGAGGCGAGCGCCCGGGAGAGGTCCGCCGGCACCACCATGTCCTCCACGTCGTCGAGCGCGCTCCACGAGCCGTCGCGTTTCGCCGCCGCGATCCTGGCGAGGCCCGGCGGCGCCATCAGCCCTTCGGCCGTGAGCCGCTTCACGCGCACCTTGTTGGTCCGCGACCAGCCGCTCTTCGCCTTGCGCGGCGCCATCCACAGCATGCCGCGCTCGTCGTCCAGCGCGCGCGTGCGGCTGTCGATCCAGCCCCAGCAGAGCGCTTCCTCGACCGCTTCGTCGTAGCTCATGCGCGCCTTGCCGGATGCCTTCTTGTAGGTGACCAGCCAGACGCCCTCGGCGCGCGCGTGGTTGCGCTCGAGCCACCGCCGCCATTGGGCGCGGCTCTTCGGGTGGCACGAGTTCTCCGGCGGCTCGAGTCGCTGGCTCACGCACGCGCGGGAAGGGGATCGCGATTCACCGCGGCGACGACGATGCCGAGGATCACCATGCTGAGGGTGTCGAACACGCACTGCTTCAACACGGTGAGGGCCGGCATCGGCTGGACCGCCCAGTAGATGAGGTAGGTGGATACCGGGGCGAGGATCGCGACCGCGATTCCGAAGCGCACGCCCTGGCCCAGCCACGGGCGAGTGTCGCGGCCGGCGCGATATATCCAGGTGAAGGCTACGGCGAACAGCAGGTGCGCGATCAGCATCCACGGGAACATCTTCTGCGCGTCTTCTGGCTTGCGGAAGAGGCCCGACGACACGAGTCGCAGGTAGTCGTCCTCGAGCAGGATGCCGTGCACCACCATGCCAAGAAGCATCGACGCGACGAACACGGCGACGACCGAGATCCAGAATCTCTTGTTCATTTCGCTCCCCCTTATGTATGTTTTTGTCACCGGGGCGCACGACGCGTCGCCGGCTGGGGCCATGATACGGTGTCCACCATGCCGCGAAAAGCCGCAGCCGCCACCAAGCCGGTGCTCAATGTCACGCCGGATCGCCTCGACCTGCGCGACCGGCCGTACCTGCCCGCGGTAGCGCTGGCGCCACCTCCGGCGCTGCGCAACAAGACGCGGCTCGCAGTGCTGCAGCAGGGCGACACCAGCGCGTGCACCGGGTTCGGGCTCGCCACGGTGGTGAACCACCTGCTGGTGCAATCCGGCCGCGCCAAGGACGCCGACGTCTCTCCGTGGATGCTCTATTCCATGGCACGGCGCTACGACGAGTTCCCCGGCGCTTCCGAGGACGCGGGCTCGAGCTTGCGGGGTGCGTTGAAGGGCTGGTTCAAGCACGGCGCGTGCTCGCTGGCGCTGTGGCAGGGCATCGCGCCGCCGGAGGCGACGAACAAGCCGGGGAGCGATTGGTGGCTGGACGCGGTGAACCGGCCACTGGGCGCCTATTACCGCGTCGACACGCGCTCCGTCACCGACATGCACGTGGCGCTGAACGAAGTGGGCGTCCTCTACGCCAGCGCGCTCACCCATGCCGGCTGGTCCGAGGTGGCGGGAGAGGACGCGGTGATTGGGATGCGCGCCCGTACCGCGCGCGATGGCGGCCATGCATTCGCGATCGTCGGCTACAACCGCGCGGGCTTCCTGGTGCAGAACTCGTGGGGCGAGGACTGGGGTGACCGCGGCTACGCGACGCTCACCTACGAGGACTGGCTCGAGAACGCCATGGACTGCTGGGTGGCGCAACTGGGCGTGGTCACCGATGAGCACCGCCGCATCGCCGCGCAGACCACGCCGGGCGCCGCGGCGCGCGGCGGCTCGCTCTCGTCGGACCGCGTGCTGCAGAACCACCAGCTCGCGCCGTACGTGATCGACATGGAGAACAACGGGCGGCTATCTGAATCGGGCACGTTCCGCACGCGTCCCGACGACGTGCGCGCGCTCGCCACCGACTATCTCGGTGCAGCGGTGCGCGACTGGAAGCTGAAGGCCGGGCAGCCGCTGGACATCGCGCTCTACGTGCACGGCGGCCTCATCGGCGAGGCCGACGCTGCCGACACATTCGCGCAATGGCTGCCGGCGCTCTATGCGGCGCGCCGCTTCCCGATATTCCTCATGTGGGAATCGGACCTGTGGTCGACGCTGCGCAACCGGCTCGACGACCTGGTGCGCGCGTCCCCGCGGCCCGTTGGCGGCCCGCTCGAATCGCTGCAGCGCTGGTGGAACGAGCGCCTCGAGGGCATGCTCGCGCCGGCGGGCACGCAGCTGTGGAGCGAGATGAAGGACAACGCGCAGGGCATGAGCTCGGGTGGCGAATCGGGCGCGCGCATCCTCTTCGAGCAACTCGCACGGTCTCCCGTGGTGGCGAAGCATCCCCTGCGGCTGCACCTGGTGGGCCACTCCGCGGGCAGCATCGCGGTGGCCTACCTGGTCGACCGGCTCGCGGCGCAGGAGTGGGATTTCCAGAGCGTCACGTTCCTCGCGCCCGCGCTGCGCGTCGACAGCTTCCTCGAGCGCGTGGCGCCGTGGATCGTGGCCGGGCGCGTGAAGCGCTTCCGCGAGTTCCACCTCACCGATCGCGCCGAGCTGCAGGATCCCACCTGCCGCCCGGTGCTCGGCTACGGCCGCTCGCTGCTGTATCTCGTATCGCGCTCATTCGAAGGCGGCGGCGAGGTGCCGATCCTTGGCATGGAGCGCCACTTCCCGCGCGAGGTGGCGAAGCTGCGCAACGTGGAGGTGGTGACGGCGCCGTCGGCCGCGAGCGCCAGCACCACCCACGGCGGCTTCGACGACGACGGTGCGACAATGGCGAGCGTGATCGCGGGAATGAAATGAATCTCTACGTCGTCACCGGCACCACCCAGGGCCTCGGTGCCGCGCTCGCCGCGCGCCTGGCCGCGATGCCCGGCACCGAGCTGGTGACGCTCTCCCGCTCTCGCGCCACGCTCGTCGCGGATCTGGCCGACCTGGAAGCGGTGGAGCGTGCCGGCGACGAGCTGGGTGCGCTGGTCGCGGGCAAGCGCTACGGCAAGGCGGTGCTCATCAACAATGCCGGCGTCATCGATCCCGTGGGTCCCCTCGATGAAGCGGATCCCGGCGATATCACGCGAAACCTCACCGTGAACCTGCTGGCGCCGATGCTCCTGATGCGAAGCTTCCTGCGCGCCACCGCCGCGGTGCCGCTGCGCCGGATCATCAACATCTCGTCGGGTGCGGGGCGCCGCGCGATCTTCGGCTGGAGCGCCTATTGCGCCGCCAAGGCCGGGATCGACATGGCCTCGCGCACCGTCGCCCTGGAATGCCAGTCGCGCGGCCTCGCCGTGGAAGTGACGAGCCTCGCGCCCGGCGTCATCGATACCGCCATGCAGGGGACGGTGCGCGCCGCGAGTGCGGAGGATTTCATCGACGTGGAGCGCTTCCGCCAGATGAAAGCCGAGGGCCAGCTGAGGCGCGCAGACGACGTGGCGGCCGATATCCTGCGGCTCGAGGCCGCGGGACGTCTCGGCGCGGAGGCCGTGCAAGACTTGCGCGAGCTGCAGTAGACTGGCAACGCTTTCAACCCCTCAGAGAGGAAACAAATGAAACGCTCCCTCGCACTGGCCGTCGCCCTGGCCTTCGTTTCGGGCTCGGCGCTCGCCATGCACTGCCCGAAGGACATGAAGGCCATCGACGAAGCCCTCGCCAAGAATCCGAAGCTCACCGCCGCGCAGATGAAGGACGTGAAGGCGCAACGCGCGAAGGGAGAAGAGCTTCACAAGGCCGGCAAGCACCAGGAGTCGGCCGACGAGCTCGCCAAGGCCATGAAGACCCTGAACATCAAGTCCTGACGTTTTTCAGCGCTTCACGAAAACGCCGCGCTCACCGCGGCGTTTTTCATCGCCGGACGCGGCCCACAGCGCCAGCAGCGCGAACAGCACGAACCACAAGCCCGCCCATTCCGGGATCGACAAACCGAGGAATTTCCAGTCGACCTTGGAGCAGCTGCCGGTGCCGGCGAAGATCTTCGGCAGCGCCTGGGAAAGCGGTAGCGCGTTCAGCAGGAATTCCAGGTCCGTGCCGCAGGTCTCCATCTTCGGCGGGAAGTGCTGCAGGTACGAGTGGCGGATCGACACGCCGATGCCGCCGAGCGCGAACAGCGTGATGAGCGAGGCGTAGACCTTGAGCCCCCAGCCGCGCGGCCCGTGGATCGCGGCCAGCAGCGCGATCGCGCCGATGGCGATGAACGCGTAGCGCGACAGGATGCACATGGGGCACGGATCCAGCCCGAGCTGCTCCTGCATGTAAAAGATCGCATAGGCGACGAGGGCGGCGCACGCGATGGCGATCGCCGCGAATACGAGACGGGGAGAGGAGCGCATGGCGCGATTTTCCCACATCGGGTAAGTTCGAGGCTTCCCCGTTCATTGCCGGAGCCTTCCATGCGAGTGACATTTCCTTTCGCGATCGCCGCTATCCTCGCGACGGCGAGCGCGCAGGCGGCCGAGGTCA
>DATLEL010000325.1:0-4068 GCA_035525255.1 Usitatibacter sp. | reverse complement strand
GACCACCGTAAGCCCGAGGTTGTGCCCCAGCTCGATGGTGGAGCGCACGATGGCGGCATTGCGCTTGTCGGCCTCCATCCCGGAGACGAAGGTGCGGTCGATCTTGATCTCGTTCACCGCCAGCTGCTTGATGTAGGCGAGGGACGAGTAGCCGGTGCCGTAGTCGTCGATGGAGGTGAGGACCCCGAGCTCGCGCAGCTTGCGAAGCGCCGACTGGGCGCTGCGCGGATCGTCCATAAGGCCGCTCTCGGTGATCTCCAGGCACAGCATGCCTGGGGGAACCTCGGACTTCGCGAGCGCCGCGGTCACGTGCTGCACCAGCACGTCTTCCTGGCGCAGGTCGCGCGCGGAGATGTTGACGCTCACGCGGATGTCCATGCCGGCGCGATGCCAGCGGCCGCACTGCTCGATCGCCTGCGTCACCACCCAGCGGGTGATCGAGGTGATGAAGCCGGTCTGCTCGGCGAACGGGATGAATTCCGACGGCGGCACCAGGCCCCGGGCGGGATGGCGCCAGCGCACCAGCGCCTCCACGGCGTTGATGCGGTTGTCGCTGAGCTGCATCTTGGGCTGGTACTGCAGCAGCAGCTCGCCCGCTTCCACCGCGCGGCGCAGCTCTCCCAGCAGCGTGAGGAATTCCTGGCGGCGCTCGTCGTGCGCGGGGTCGTAGACCGAGTAGCCGGATTTGCCGCGCTTGGCCACGTACATCGCCACGTCCGCGGCGCGGACCAGCGCGTTGGCGTCGTCGCCATGCTCGGGGAAGCGCGCGATGCCGATGCTCGCCGCGATGTCCATGGTCTGGCCGTCGACCACCAGCGGCGCCTCGAGGGCCTTGAGGATCTTCTCGGCCACGACCCGCGGCGCGTGGTGCGCGGAGCCCGTGGCGAGCAACACCGCGAATTCATCGCCGCCGAGACGCGCCACCACGTCCGAGTCGCGCAGCGTCTCGCGCACCCTTGCGCCCACCTCGCGCAGCACCTGGTCGCCGGTGGGGTGGCCGAGCGTATCGTTGATCGCCTTGAAGCGGTCCATGTCGAACAGGAGCACCGCGAGCCCGCCCGCTTCGCGCCGGGCCGTGCGCACCGCCTGGCCGAGCTGCTCGTTGAACATCGCCCGGTTGGGGAGCCCGGTGAGGCCGTCCTCGTAGGCGAGCCGCAGGATCTCGCGCTCGCGGCTCACGATGCCGTCGAGCATGTGGTTGAAGCTCACCGCGAGCTGGCCGATCTCGTCCTTCTGCCGCAGGTCCACGTGGCGCGTGTAGTCGCCGTCCTGGACGCGGCGCGCCGCCTCGGCGAGGCGCGAGACCGGACGCGTAATGCCGCGCGCGATGAGGAGGCTGCCTGCCACCAGCAGCCCGAGGCCCGAGAGCGTGAGCCAGAAGAACGACGTGCTGATGCGGCGGAACGGGGCCAGGCCTTCGGCGAGCGGCTTCTGCAGCAATGCCGCGATGCGTGTGTCGCCCAGGGTGCCGATGGGGGTCACGCGCGTCTCGTACTCCTCGCCACCCAGCTCGATCTCCCGAAAGCCCGCGCCGCTATCCGATGCCTGGAGCGCCGCGGCGAGCGCCTGGCGCAGCGAATTGTCGAGGGTGGAAGCGCCCACGCGCCAGGGTCCGGCCGGGGCGCGCGTGAGGAACGAGACTTCCAGCCCGGTGAGCTGGTTCAGCTCTTTCGCCACCGCGTCGTCCACCTCGAAGCCCAGGCCCACGTAGGCGATGGCCTCGGGCGCCAGCACCGGCACCACCACCAGCTGGTGCAGGCGTTCGCCGAGCGCGACGATGGACGAAGTCTTGCCGGCCGCGGCGCTCGCGGCGATCAGCGCGGGGTAGGGGAAAGCCTGGCCAACGCGATCCGGATCGCGCGTATCCGCGACCACCACGCGTTCGAGCGACACCAGCGTCATCACCGTGGCCCCGAGGCGAGCGCCGTGGTTGCGCAGCACCGAGACGATGGTGCCGGCGTCGTTGGTCGCGATGGCCTGGCGGAAGCCATAGTCGGCGGAGAGGATCGCGGCGCCCTGCTCCAGCCGCGCCTGGTTCTGCGCCAGCAGCTGGCGGAAGACGCGCTCGCCCTGGCCCAGCTCCTGCTCGATGGTCTGGCGCGCGATCTGCGAATTGGAGCGCATCACCAGCAGCGCGCCCACGCCCTGCACCAGCACCAGCAGCGCCACGAAGAACACGACGATGCGCGTGCCAAGCCGCGAGAAACGGGGAAGCCTGCGCGGCTTCGGCGTGCCCATCAGTACTTGAGCCGGTCCAGCGGCGGCTTGTACTTGGCCTTGCGGGGCTGGAGCACGAAGTCCACCACGGCGCTGGCGCTCGCGGTGGCGGCAAGCGTGAGCGGCTGGGCCGCCACGGCGGCGCGCTGCTGCGGATGCCACGCGCGCAATTCGTAGGGGCCCGCGGGCAAGTCGCGCAAGCGTGCGACGCCCGTGGCATCGGTGCGCGCGAAGTGCGGCGTCGGCACCACCACGATGTATCCCACCATCCAGTCGTGGATATTGCAGCCGAGCGTCACCACCCCCGCATGGTCGAACAGCACCTCGGTGGGCGACTTGCCGCTGTAGAGCTTGATCTCGAACGGCTTCGCGGGCGAGAACGAATAGACGTGGTGCAGGATCGGGTCGCGGTTCGGGAACGTGACCACGGTGCCGACCTGGATCACGCTCACGTAGGGGACGAACTCGCGGTCGACCTGCTCCACGGCGACGGTGCGCTGGGAGCGGGCCTCGCTGCCTCCGGAGGCGCTCACCAGGTAGATCGCGGCATCGGCCACCGGCTGCCCGGCGGAGTCTCGTGCCACCACCTCCACGGCAGCCGCGCTCGCCGCGGGAGCCGCTGCCACCGCGAGCATGAACATCATCGTAGGCGACAGTCTGGACATCGCGGTGTACCTGCGGGAGACTGGGGCGATGGGTCGAGGAACGAGGTCCCTGATTGTAGCGCCCCTCCTTGCGCTTCCCGCGCTGGGCGCGGGCGCCGCCGACGACATCGGTAATACGGAGATGGCCCTGGCCGACGCATTTCGCGCCGGCCGCTTCCACGCCGAGCTGCGGCCGCGCTACAACCGCATCGACGAGGACGACAAGCCGCTGCGGACCGAGGGCTTCACCTCGCGGGCCGTGCTCGGTTGGCGTTCCGCGCCGTATCGCGGCTTGAGGCTCACCATCGAAGGCCTCCATACCGGACCGCTCGGCGCCAAGCGCTTCAACGACGATGGCGCGCAGATCGCCTCCTCGCCGTATCCCCTGTTGCCGGATCCACGCTACACCGGCTGGAACCAGGTCCATGCCGAGTACACCGGAATCGACTCGCTGCGCCTGCGGCTCGGCCGCCAGCAGCTCCGCATCGACAACGAGCGCTGGGTGAGCGACAACGACTTCCGCCAGGTCCCGCAGCTCTTCGACGGCGTGCGCGCGGTCTACACCGGCGTCGCGAATGCGGAGCTCGACGCGGGATACTTCACCCATATGCGCACCACCTCGGGGATGACGCGCGAGCTGCGGCTCGCGACGCTGCGCGCGGCGTGGAATCCCTTGCCTGGCCATTCGCTCGGTGCCTATGGCGTGTTCCACGACCAGGCGCAGAACGGCGCGTTCACCGGCTTCGCGGACAACTCGTACCGCGTGCTGGGCGTGCGCGCCGAGGGCGCCTTCGCTGCCGGGCCGGTCGACGTGCCGTACGTGCTGGAAGCGGCGCAGCAGCGGCCCTATGCGGGCGGCGATTCGCGCGTCCATGCGGTATACGTGCGTGCCGGCGCGGGCGTCTCGACGTCGCAGTTCACCGTGCGCTACGACTACGAGGTGAAGGGCAGCAACCGTGGCCAGTACGGGTTGCAGATGCCGCTGACCGACTTCTACGCCTTCAACGGCTGGACGCTGCATTTCTTCAACACGCCGCGGCAGGGTTTGCGCGATGGTTGGATCACGGCGCGCCATCGCTGGAATGCGTTCACGCTGTATGCGGAAGGCCACCGCTTCCGTTCCGATTTCGGCGGCATCGATTTCGGCCGCGAAGTGGACGCGGGCCTCACGTACGCGTGGCACGAAAACGTCGTGGTGCGATTGCAG
>DATLEL010000321.1:0-2038 GCA_035525255.1 Usitatibacter sp. | reverse complement strand
ACAGGTGCTCACCAGCGATCGGTCGATCTTGACCACTTGCACCGGCAGCCCGCGCAGCAGCCCCAGCGACGAATAACCGGCGCCGAAATTGTCGATGGCGATCTCGACGCCGAGCGCACGCAGCGCGGTGAGCGAGCGGTGTGCCGACTCCGAGTCCTGCATCAGGGCGGGCTCGGTGATCTCCATGCGCAGCGACTCCGCGCGCACGCCGTGCTTCTCGATCAGCTCCTGCACCTGCCCGGCGAGCTCGGGCTGCTGGATCTGGCGCGCGGACAGGTTCACCGCGAGCTTGAGCTGGATGCCCTCGTCGTTCCATTCCTTCAGGTCGGCGAGCGCGCGCTCCATCACCCAGGCGCCGATCGCGACCACGGTGCCGGTCTCCTCGGCGAGCGGCATGAAGTCCGCCGGCATCACAAGGCCCGCCTCCGGATCCCGCCAGCGCAGCAGCGTCTCGGCGGCGACGATGCGCCCGCTGGTGAGGTCCACCTCCGGCTGGTACTCGAGGAAGAACTCGTGGCGCTCGATCGCGCCGCGCATGCGCTTCTCCTGCTCGTAGCGGTGGTTGGAGAGGCGGTTCAGCTCCGCGGAGTAGAACTGGAAGTTGTTGCGGCCGCGCTCCTTCGCCTGGTACATCGCGGTGTCGGCGTTCTTCACCAGCGACTCGAGGTCCGCGCCATCCTCGGGGTAGTTGGCGATGCCGAGGCTGCCGGAGATCTTCACCTCGCGCCAGTCGATCATCACCGGGCGCGCGAGGGCGGTGAGCACCTTCTGCGCGACGATCATCACTTCCTCGGGGCCGCCGTGCTCCTCGATCAGCACCACGAACTCGTCGCCGCCGAGGCGCGCCACCAGGTCGCTCTGCCGCACCGCCGTGCCGAGCCGCTCGGCCACCGCCTTCAGCAGCTCGTCGCCGGCGTGGTGGCCCATGGTGTCGTTCACTTCCTTGAAGCGATCGAGGTCGATGAACAGCACGGTCGCGCGCGACGTGCGCCGGCGAGCCTTGTGCACCGCGCGCTCCAGCGATTCCATGAACATCGCGCGGTTCGGGAGGCCGGTGAGCGGGTCGTGCATCGCCCGGCGGCGCATGTCTTCCTGCATGCGCTTGCGGTCGTCGATGTTGGCGAGCGCCACCAGCAGGCAGATGGCTCCCGCATAGCGCATCGGCTGTGCCGACAGCAGCATCCAGAATTCGCGGCCGCCGCCGTCCTTGAGGTGCGCCTCGAAGTCGCGCGCCGAGCCCTGGCGCGACAGCATCTCCGCCAGCTGCTGGCGGATCTCGGGCTTGGCGTGGAATTCCGTGAGCGAATGGGATTGCGCCGAATCGAAATTGAGACCGAACTGCTCGAGGGCGCGCTCGTTGCCGTAGAGGATCTGCTGGTCCGTCGCGCGCACGATGAGGAGCGGCAGCGGTGCCGACTCCACCAGGTGGCGCATCTGCGACTCGCTCTCGGCGAGCGTCTGCTGCAGCCGCTCGTTCTGCGCGATGAAGCGGCGCGCGATGGTGATGCCGCCGATCAGCAGCACCGCCGCGATGATGAGGACGCCGGTGGTGAGGAGCGATTGCGCGGTGCGCTGCATCTCCACCAGGGTGTCGGCGAAGTCGCTCTCGAGGGGCGCGAGCGCCATGTTGACCCAGTGGATCTGCTGCGCGATGCGCAGCGACTCGTCGAGGTCCGCGGGAGGCGTGGCGCGCAGCCGGTTGCCGATGGCGCGCAGCTCGTCGACGTGCACGTCGCTGCGCCTCCACAGGGTGAGCACGTAGTCCATCGGGCCGAAGCCCTTGAAGCGCGAATAGAGCGCGATCAGGCCATCGATCTCGCTGGCATGCACGCCGCCGGCGGCTAGCCCGGTGCGGATCGCCTCGCGGTCGGGTAGCGGTTTCGTGGACTCGACGCGGGCGCGCCGGTCGCCCTCGATCACCAGCATGGCGCGCTCGTAGGCCTGCAGGTCGGCGTCGTTGCGCTCGAGCGCGTAACGGGTGAGGTGGTAGGCGGCGTCCTTCTGCGCCTTGGCCCAGACGCTCTCGGCCGAGACGAAG
>DATLEL010000344.1:0-7759 GCA_035525255.1 Usitatibacter sp. | reverse complement strand
TCCATCGACCTCGCCGCGCGCACCGGCGCGCTTCGCGTGAAAGCGCAGAACGCGGTGGTGACCCAGCTGCCGACGCGCTTCCTCGCGCTCTCGGGGGACGCGGAGCTCAAGTCGGGCGCCGGTGGATTGCTGGCGACGGGTGCGTTCAAGGCCGATGCGGGCTGGGTGGGCGCGCTCGACACGCCGTTGCCGACGGTCTCCGACGACGTGGTCGTGGTGCGTGCGTCGCGGCCCGCGGCTGCGGAGCCGCAGGCGAAGGAGGGCGACAAGATCCGGCTCGACCTTCGCATCTCGCTGGGCGACCACCTGTATTTCGAGGGGCGCGGGCTGGATACGCGTCTCGGCGGCGACATCCAGCTCACCGGCGCACCGGGCGCGTCGCTGCGCGCCACCGGGATGATCCGCACCGTCGGTGGCACGTACAAGGGCTACGGCCAGAACCTCGCCATCGAGCGCGGCGTGCTGACCTTCTCGGGCGTGCTCGACAACCCGCAGCTCAACATCCTCGCGGTGCGCCGTGGCCTCGCGGTCGAAGCGGGCGTCGAGGTGCTGGGAAGCGCCACGCGCCCGCGCGTGCGGCTGGTATCGACGCCGGACGTGCCCGAGCCCGACAAGCTGTCGTGGCTGGTGCTGGGACGCGGACCCTCCGAGCTCGCGCCCGGGGATGCGTCGGTGCTGTTGGCTGCGGCGAGCTCCATGCTCGGCGGCAACAATCCCGGCTCCGACCTCGGCAAGAAGCTCGGGCTGGACGAGGTGAAGATCGGCCGCGCCGATACCGGGAGCATCCTCGGCGTCCTGCCGCAGAGCACCGTGGCGGGCCGCACCGGCTCCGCGTCCGCCGCCGAGGTGGTGAGCGTCGGAAAGAGCATCGGCCGCAACGTGCACCTCACCTATGAGCAGGGCCTGGCCGATGCCGAAGGCGCGCTCAAGGTGGCCTGGACCCTCTCCCGCCAGTTCCAGCTTCTCGTCCGCGCCGGCTATTTGCCGGGCCTCGACGCCGTGTACCGCTGGACGTTCAAATAAGGGGACAGGCCACTTTTGCGTGATGGCAAGGGCACATCAGGCAAAAGTGGCCTGTCCCCGTGTTACAAATGCCAACGAAACCGGTGTCGCCAATGTGCTAAATGGGCTCCGGCTCACGTAAAATTACCCCTGAGCCGCACCAAAGCGGACACCCAGGGAGCAAGTCATGTCGTATGCATGTCCGTGGTGCCAGGCCAAGAGCTTCTCGTTCTGGCAGAAGCAGTCGCTCGGCCCCAGCCGCACCCTCCATTGCGACAAGTGCAAGCGCAAGGTCAGCGTCTGCTGGCAGCGCGCGCAAATGGCCGCGGTGCCCCTCCTGTTGCTCGGGTTCCTGGGCCTCCTCATCGGCAAGTTCTATTTCGGCACGTGGCCGGCCGTGCTGCTGTTCGGCTGGGTCGGCGTCACCGCCGGGCTGCTGATCACGGCGCCGCTCTACCACCTCTTCGTGCCGCTCGAGCGCCAGACCTGACCGCTTACTTGGGCCGTCGAACCGCCCGCACTTTCCCGCTGTGGCCGCCGCCGCAGTAGAAGCGGTCACCGCCGTCGGACTCGAGACCCGAGACCCCCGATCCGGGCGGCATCTCGAGACTCTCCAGCACCTCGCCGGTCCGCGCATCGATGCGGCGCAGGTCGCTCGCGTCGCCTTCCCAGGTCGCGTGCCATAGCTCACCGTCGAGCCAGGTGACCCCGGTGACGTGGCGGTTGGATTCGATGGTGCGCAGGATGGCGCCGGTTCCGGGATCGACCTGGTGGATTTTCCGCTCGCGATACTGCCCGACCCAGAGCGAGCCCTCGGCCCACGCAAGTCCTGAATCCCCGCCGGCTCCCGGCGCTGGAATGGTGGCGAGCACGTGCCCGGTCTCCGGATCGATCTTCTGGATGCGATCCTCGGCGATCTGGAACAGGTGCTTGCCATCGAAGGCGGTGCCGGCGTGCGCGGCCACGTCGAGCGAGCGCAGGACCTCGCCGCTCTCCGGATCGAGCACGTTCAGCTTGTCGCCGGAGGCGAACCAGACCTGCTCGCCGTCGTAGCTCACGCCGGCTACGTTATCGACGCCGGGGAAGGGCCCGTACTCACGGATGATGTTCGCGGGTGTCTTTTTCATGCAGCCATCCTAGTCGACCGCCGGAAACCCCGGGAGTAACAAGGTCGTCGTGAATCCGGGCATCGGCGGCGTCATCCAGCGGCGCGTGCGTCCGTGCCCGAACGACTGGATCTTGCCGCTCTCCGCGAGCGCCTCCAACGCGCGCTGCACGCTGCGCTGGCTCGTTCCGAGCGCGAGCGCCAGCGCCGAGCTGGACCACGACTCGCCGTCGGCGAGGAAGGCGAGCACCGCGGCGTGCTTCTCCTCGACCGGCCGCGCGAGCACGACCAGCTCAGCCGCACGAAGGGGCGCGAGCGCAAACCCGCGCGGAGTCGCGCTCACGCGCGCGAGCGGACGCAGCATCGCGCGGAGCCGGCCCATCTCCACGCGCAGCCGCGCCCGGTGCGACTCGTCGGCGACCTTTCCGCGGAATGCGCGCGCGACGAGCTGGTCGCGCGGCACGTCGGCCGGCCAGGCTTCACCCAATGTCCGCGCCAGCGTGAATAGCACCGGCCGCGTGGCGAGGGTGACCACGGTGCGTGCATCGCGTACGACATGCCGGCAAGCGTCCACCACCAGCGCGCCCGAGGAGAGCACGGCCTCGACTTCCTCCAGCCTCAAGGACTGAGCCTTGCCGCGCGCGATCAATCGCGCTGCGGGCGCGTCCAGGAGCCGCGACGCGGATTCGACCTCCGCGGTCAGCGCGGGGATGCCTGCCCGGCTCGCCGCGCGCATGGCCCTCGCGAGCGCGTCGCGCGCCGCCTTCGTTTGCAGCCGGCGCAGCGCGATGCCGGCCACCACCAGCTCGTGCGCCGCGCGTAGCGGTGGCGGCAGCGGCGTCGGATCGAGCCGGGCCAGCGCGCGCTCGGCTTCTTCGATGCGCCCGATCAGCACCAGCCGCCGCACTTGCAGGTAGCGTGCGTGGGCCGCGTTCATCGCGTCGCCGTGCGCTTCCAGCGTCTCGCGCGCGTCCTCGAGGGCGCGGGCGGGCCAGCCAAGGTCCCGCGAGGCGAACGCGATCTCGGCTTCCGCCACGACGCATCGTGCACGCGCCACCGCTTCCCGGGCACCGAAGGCGCGCGCGGCGCTTCGCACCAGCCTCTTCGCGCGCGCGAGGTCGCCCAATTGCGCCATCGCGATGCCGCGCAATGCCAGCGCCGGCGCATCGCCTCGCAACGCGACGCGCTTCAGCGCGCCGAGCGGATCGCCCGCCGCGAGCGCGCGCGCCGCCGCGGTGATCATCGAGTCCAATTCAATCCCGCCACACTTGTCACTCCCATCCTTCGCAAACCGGCACCTAATCTATCCCACGTCGCAACCCCAACCGGAGATGGAAATGAAGGCACAGGTGACGGGAACGCGTGAACAGTGGTTGTCCGCGCGCATGGAGCTGCTCGCGGCGGAGAAGGATCTCACGCGGCGCGGCGACGCGGTCGCCCGCCAGCGCCAGGCGCTGCCGTGGGTGCGCGTGGACAAGGCGTATCGATTCGACACCGATCGGGGGAGCGCATCGCTCGCCGACCTCTTCGGTAAGCGATCGCAGCTATTGGTCTATCACTTCATGTTCGGGCCCGATTGGGCGGCGGGGTGCCCGTCGTGCTCCACGATCGCGGATGGCTTCGACGGCTTTGCCGTGCACCTCGCCAACCATGACGTGGCGCTCACGGCCGTGTCGCGCGCGCCGCTCGCCAAGCTCGAGGCCTACAAGAAACGCATGGGCTGGTCCTTCCCGTGGGCCTCCTCTCAGCGCAACGACTTCAACTTCGACTTCAACGTGGCGTTCACCGAGGAGGAGCAACGGGGCGGGACCATCGAATACAACTACGAGCGCGACGGGCACGCGATGGACATGGCCACGCCGCCCGAGCCGGTGGTGCAGATGGCGGCTTCTTCGGGCGCCGACGTCGCTTCGTATTCCCGCGACCGGCCCGGCCTCAGCGCCTTCGCGATGGAAGACGGGGTGGTCTACCACACATACTCGACCTACTCGCGCGGCGTGGACGCGCTCTGGGGCATGTACCAGTGGCTCGATCGCGCGCCCAAGGGGCGCAACGAGAGCGGCTTCTGGTGGAAGCGCAACGACGAGTACGGGGCGCGCTGATGGAGCCGTGCTGCCTGGTCATGGCGGTCCTGGCGGCGCTGGCCGCCAGGGTGCTGCACGCGAGGAAGCTAGCCGCAGGCTCCCACCCACCCGCAAGCGCTGCAGAAATCGCAGCCGTCCTTGCGGATGACGGTGTCGTTGCCGCACTCCCGGCAGCGCGCGCCGCGCATGAGCGCCGGCTCCTCGCCCGCGCGCGGCGCTTCGAGGATGCCCATCTCGCGCGTCGGATACCCGCGCTCGTCGAGCACGCCCAGCATCGCGTAGCGGTGGATCACCAGCCGCGCGAGGTACGCCACCGTTGATGGCCAGTTCTGCTGGCGGCGCTCGCCGGGAATGAAGGCCATGAAGTCGCCGAGGGGCTCCGAGTAGTCGAGGAGCTTCCTCAGCTTCATGCCGATCCACGCCGGATCGACCACGCGCATGTCGAGCGACAGGATGCGCGTGAGGCCGTCGAGCGCGCGCGGGTAGTGGCCCGAGAGCCAGATCGAGTACGGCCGCGTGGTGCCATCGGGAAGCTGGATTTCCTTCAATCCCACGACGAACTCGTCGCCCGATGCGGGGTTGGTGACATCGACGGTCCATGAGAGCGTGCCGTCGGTGCCGGTGCGCGGCTCGTCCACGCTGAACATGTGGTCGAGCACCGGGGTGCGGCCGGGCGCATCGAAGGTCCTCAGCTGCTCGCAACGCCAGCGAACCACCTGGGCCATCGCCGAGACCACGCCCGGGACGCGCCGCTTTTCGCCTTGCGGCGGGAAGCGCATGTCGAACTGGTCGTCACCCACCGTGTTCGCGAGCACTTCGAGCTTCATGCGCAGCCACTCGCGATCGTCGGCGCGCATGTCCATCGAGAGCGTCTTGGCGACGGCGCCCAACCCACGCGGCTGCTCCGCGCCATTGACCCAGATCTCGAACGGGAACGCGCGCCCCGCTTCCTCCACCTGGCCCACGAAGAGCGCGAAGCGCCCGTAGGGCGAATCGATCATGTAGGTCCACGCGAGATTGCCCTGCGGCATTTCGGGGCGGCCCGGCCAGCGCAGGCTTGTGAGCACCGGCTGCGGCAGCGCTTCGATGGAGAGGCGGCGATTGGCGCCGTCGCCGCTCAGGGTCGCCGGCGATTTGTGCGGCGTATCCGGCGTGAGCACGGCGCCCAGCACCGCGTTGGGACGATAGGTCGCGAGGCCCTTCAATCCCGATTTCCATGCGGCCACGTAGAGGCCCTCGAAGTCCGTGTACGGATAATCCTCGGGCACGTTCACCGTCTTCGAGATGCTGGTGTCGATGAACGGCGCGACCGCCGCAACCATTGCCTGATGGGCATCGGCGCTGATCTCGAGCGCGGTCACGAAATATTCCGGCAGCGGCGCATTCTCGCCGTGCAGGTGGCGATAGAGGCGCCACGCATGATCCTCTACGCGGAATTCCTTGTGGGTGCCGTCGGCCATGCGCTTCTTCCTCGTGTACGTCCACGAGAACGGCGGCTCGATGCCGTTGGAAGCGTTGTCCGCGAAGGCGAGGCTGATGGTGCCGGTCGGGGCGATCGCGAGCAGGTGCGAGTTGCGGATGCCGTACTCGCGGATTCGATCCTTGATCTCGCTCGGCAGGCGCGAGGCGAAATTGCCGCCGGAAAGATAGAGATCCTTGTTGAACATCGGAAACGCGCCGCGCTCGCGGGCCAGCTCGATCGAAGCGAGGTACGCGCGATCGCGCATGTGCTCGGTGATCTTCGCCGCCATCGTGCGCGCTTCGGGCGTGTCATAGCGCAGCCGCAGCATCGCGAGGGCATCGCCGAGGCCCGTATATCCGAGGCCCACACGGCGCTTGGCCTTCGACTCGTCATCCTGCTGCCTGAGCGGCCAGGGGGTCGCATCGAGCACGTTGTCGAGCATGCGAACGGCCACCGCGACCACCGCCGCGAATGCCTCGAAATCGAAGCGCGTCTGCGCGGTGAATGCGTCTTGCACGAAGCGCGTGAGATCGATGGATCCCAGGCAGCAACAACCGTACGCGGGAAGAAACTCCTCCGCGCAGGGATTCGAGGCTTCCAGGGTTTCGCAATAATTCAGGTTGTTGTCGCGGTTCACGCGGTCGAGGAACAGCACCCCCGGCTCCGCATGATCGTAGGTCGACCGCATCACCTGCTCCCAGATCTCGCGCGCCCGCACCTTGCGATAAACCCACTGCCCATCGGCGCGTTGGTATGCGCCGGCATCGCGCACGTCCTGCGCGGGCTCCGCCTTGTGCACCAGCTCGAAGTCCGCGTCTTCGTCCACGGCGCGCATGAACGCATCGGTCACGCCGACGGAGATATTGAAGTTGGTGAGCTTGCCCGCATCTTTCGCGTGGATGAAGCGCTCGATGTCCGGATGGTCGCAACGCAGCACGCCCATTTGCGCGCCGCGCCGCGCGCCCGCGGATTCGACGGTCTCGCAGGACTGGTCGAAGACGCGCATGTACGAGACCGGGCCGCTCGCCCGCGAATTGGTCCCCTTTACCCAGGCGCCCTCGGGGCGGATGGAGGAGAAGTCGTAGCCCACGCCGCCGCCGCGGCGCATGGTTTCCGCGGCTTCGGCGAGCGCGGTGTAGATACCTGGCTTGCCGTCGACCAGCTCGGTAATGGAATCTCCCACCGGCTGCACGAAGCAGTTGATCAGGGTCGCCGTGAGCGACGTGCCCGCGGCCGAATTGATGCGGCCGGCGGGAATGAACCCGCTCTCCTGGGCCTCGACGAAGCGCGCCTGCCACATCGCGCGGCGCGCCTCGGGCTCCACCGATGCAAGCGCGCGCGCCACGCGCAGGCGCACTTCGGCCGCCGAGGCCTCATCGCCCTTGGCGTATTTCTCCAGCAGCACGTCGCGCGATATCGACTGCTCCGGCAGCGCGCTGGTGGCCGCGGGACGGCGGGGAGGGCGTGTCGTTTGTGCCATGATGAATTCTTCGGTCGGACTTCTATAGATGGTGGAAGTTTGATCCTTTTCAAGCAGTTATGCCACTCGGAGGCTTGGCGGTGGATCTGGAGAAAGCGACGTTGGGCGGCGGGTGCTTCTGGTGCCTGGAGGCGGTCTACGACCAGCTGAAGGGGGTCGAATCGGTGGAGTCGGGCTACATGGGCGGCAAGACGCCCAACCCGACCTATGCGCAGGTGTGCAGTGGTGCCAGCGGTCACGCGGAAGTAGTGCAAGTGACCTTCGATCCGGCAGTGGTGTCATTCGCCGATTTGCTGGGCGTGTTCTTCACCATCCACGATCCCACCACGCTCGATCGCCAGGGCAATGACGTCGGCACCCAATACCGGTCCGCGATCTTCTACCATTCCGACGCGCAGAAACGCGTGGCGCAGGAGGTGGTGCAGCGGATCACCGGCGAGAAGATGTTCCGCGCGCCCATCGTGACCGAGATCGTGCCGGCGGGACCGTTCCACGTCGCCGAGGAGGATCACCAGGAGTATTACCAGCGCGTCGGCAACGCGAACCCGTACTGCAGCTACGTGATCGAGCCCAAGGTCGCCAAGTTCCGCAAGCACTTTGTGGAAAGGCTCAAGCGCTAGTAAAAT
>DATLEL010000301.1:0-3602 GCA_035525255.1 Usitatibacter sp. | reverse complement strand
CCCGCGAGCGAGATGCGTCACCTCGACCAGTTCCCGATTCCACTGCGGGCCCTCGCGACCGACCTCGAGAGCGGCGAGCCCGTGGTGCTGCGCGACGTGCCGCTGTCCGTGGCGATGCGCGCGTCGATGTCGATTCCCGGGGCGTTCGCGCCCACGCTCGTCGAGGGGCGCCTGCTGGGCGATGGCGGCATCACGCGCAACCTGCCGGTGGAGGTGGCGCGCGACATGGGAGCGGACGTCATCGTCGCGGTGAACGTCGGCACGCCGCTGCTACCGCGCGAGGCGCTCGCCTCGGCGTTCGGCGTGGCGCAGCAGATGATCAACATCCTTACCGAGCAGAACGTGGCGCTTTCGCTGCGTGCCCTGCGTGAGCGCGACATCCTCGTGTCGCCTGATTTGACGGGCGTCACCTTCCTCGACTTCGAGCGCGGTCCCGAGCTGGTGGCGCGCGGCGAAGCCGCGGCGCGATCCGTCGCCGCGCGGCTGGCGTCACTGGCGATGGAAGCTTCCGACTACGACCGCTGGGAATTCCGGCGCACGCGCCACCCGGTGGACTACGACCGCACCGTGGAGGCGGTGGTCGTGGCGGGCGCGCAGCGCGCGAACCCCGAGGCGCTGAAGCGCGAGGTAGCCCTGCGCACCGGCATCGAGGTCGGCAAGAGCGTGGGCGACGAGCAATTGGTGTCGGCCGCGCGCATCCTGCATGGCAGCGGCGACTTCGAGCGCGTCGACGTCTACGCGCAGGTGGCGGGCGGGCGCAAATCCGTGGTGATCGAGGTGGAGGAGAAGCCCTGGGGCCCCGACTACCTGCGCCTCGGCGGGCGCGCGGTCTCCGACCTGCACACCGACGGGCGCTTCTCCGTCACGCTGCAGCACACGCGCACCTGGGTGAATCCGTGGGGCGCGGAATGGCGCAACGAGCTGCAGCTGGGCGACGTGCGCCGCATCGCCACCAGCCTTTTCCAGCCGCTCGGTCCGGGCAGCCCGTGGTTCGTGGAGCCGGTCGCGCAGGCGGCGGAGTCGGAGTACGACCTCTTCACCAGTGGCAACCGGCGCACCGACCGCATCACGCGCTCGACGCGCGATTTGTCCGTCGGGCTGGGACGGAGGTTGGGCAGCGTGGCCTTCGCGCGCGCGAAGCTCGGCTACCAGAGCCTGCGCTCGACGCCGCTGGTGACCAGCCGGCTCGAAGGCGCGACGCGCGACACGGCGCAGTACGCGAGCGTGGCGACCATCCTCGATACGCTCGACGATGCCAACTTCCCCCACAAGGGCTACCTCATGGCCGCGGAGGCGAGCGCCATCCGCTACGAAAGCGATTCGGGCGGGCCGGTCAAGACCTTCGCGGCGGATGGGCTGTTTCCGCTGACCTATGGCCGCCTCACGTTCCTCGGGCTCGTCTCCGCTGCGCGCTCGCGCGACGAGCGCGGTGGCTTCGACCTGGGCGGATTCCTCAACCTGAGCGGCACGCCGCCCGGTGCGGTGAGTGGTGCCTCCACCGCGTTCGTGGGGGCGCTCGCCTACTACAACATGGGCACCTTGCCGCGCGGGGTGGGGCGCAACTGGTACGCGGGGGGATCGCTTGAAGCCGGCAATGCATGGCGCGGCCTCAACGGCCTCGGCACGCGCGGGGTTCGCAAGGCAGCTTCCCTATTCCTCGGCATCGATTCGCTGATCGGGCCGCTCTACCTCGGATACGGCCATACGTTCGGCGGCGATTCGGCGTTCTACCTGTTCCTCGGCCGCCCCACCGACCGTAATTAGCCGCCCTTCAGGGCGCGGCTACCACCATGCAGGGGAATGCCTCCCGCGTCGCCGCGCAGCGCCACATGTACGTGTCCTCGTCGAATCGCGCCAGCAGCTTGCCGTCGCCGATCATCGCGCCGTCGGAGATGCGCAGCGACTGGAACGGTCCCAGCTGGCGCGCGGGCGATCCAAACGCGTCCTCGAAGTGCAGCGTCGAGCCCGGAAGGGCCTGCAGCTCGCCGTACTGGTTGCCCTCGACCCGCCACTGGCGATTGCTCAGGTGCCCCACGAGGCGCTCGGTGGGACCTGCGCGGAGCTCGTGGCGCTCGACGCGAAACCACGGCGCGGAGGGAAGCGTGAGCCGGGAGCCGGTCGGGGTCGTGGAGTCGTGGAGTTGCACGGGAGATGTTCCTTCGCGTTGGGTCGGATTCGTTTGCATGATCATTCGACACGCGAACATGCGCATGTGTTGCGCGTGCGATGTAGCCTCATGGGCCTATGCAAATGCGTCGTCGAGCGGCGACGTCGCCGAACGGAGACTAGCGCTCCGGCGTGCGCGCGACCGTCTTCAGCAGCGCGAGCAGGTCGTCCTTGCGGAACGGTTTCGCGAGCGTCGCGTTGAAGCCCATCGCGAGCCGCTCCTCGCGAAACTGCGACGAGTGCGCCGCGGAGATGGCGACCAGCTGCGTCGCATCCGGGTCCCGTGCGAGGCGCTCGCGCAGCTGCTTCGCCGCGTCTGCGCCGTCGAAGCCGGCGAGTGCCGTGTCCACCAGCACCACGTCGTAGACATCCTGGTCGAGCGCGGCAAGCGCCTCGGCCGAGTCCTGCGCGACCACCACGCTGCAGTCATGCCGGCCGAGGATGTGCGCGGCGAGGATCTGGCTGTCGCGGCTCGCGTCTACCAGCAGGATGGTGGCGCCCTTGCGCTGCTCGCGCAGCGAGTGGCGCGTCACCAGCGTGGGGGTCTGGTCGGCGTCCACCGCGGCGCCCGTGACCGCCATGATGGCCTCGTTCAGCTGGTTGGAGCCGATGGGATAGCGCATGTACGCGACGATGCCGTTCTCGCGGCACGCGATCGCGTCGCCCGGCTTGCCCTCGCTCGCCAGCATCATCACCAGCGTCGGCGCGAGCCGCGGGTGGTGCTTGATGCGGAAGGCGAGCAGGAAGCCGTCCTGCACCGGAAGGCGATTGGCGGTGATCACCAGCGGCACGGGGCTGCCTTCCTTGTCGAAGCGCTCGAGCAGCGCCATCGCCATCGCGGCGTTGTCGGCCTCGAGCGGCACCATGCGCCAGCCGCGCAGCGTGTTGGTGAGGCCGCTGCGCTGCTCCGAATCGGCGCTCACCACCAGCACCGGCAGGGTGACGAGCGACGGGTAGGTGGGACGCGCCGGCGGTGCCTCGGCGGTGCGGACCGGGAACTCGATGGTGAACGCGTATAGCGCGTCGCCGCCGGGACGCGTCGCGATGGCGAGCTTGCCGCCCATCGCCGCCACCATGAACTTGGCGACTGCGACACCCATGCCCGCGTCGGCGGAGACCTTGGCGGCGAACTGCTGCGAGGTATTGCCCGCGAGCGCCACGCTGAAGGAAAGCTGGATGCCGCTGTCCGTCATGTATTCGGGCGTGATCTGCAACGTGACTTCAGCGCCCGGCAGCAGGATGAAGGCGTTGTCGAGCAGGTTCTTGAGGACCAGCTGCAGGCGCTCCACGTCGCCCTCGAGCGAATCGGAGACGTCCTGCTCGACCTTGATGCGCAGGCGGCAGTCGCGCTCCTCGGCGTTCTCCGCCACGCGAGAAATGAGGTCCGCGAGCGCCGGGCGCAGCTGGAACTCGCGCTTGTCGAGCTCCACGCCGCC
>DATLEL010000262.1:0-3899 GCA_035525255.1 Usitatibacter sp. | reverse complement strand
CTATCGGCTGTAACTTGTTAAAGAGCGATGGCTATCCCTTGCCGTGCAGATTGTTGGGATTGGTTGCGGGGGCAGGATTTGAACCTGCGACCTTCGGGTTATGAGCCCGACGAGCTGCCAGACTGCTCCACCCCGCGCCAGATCGGTGAACGACAAATGGATCGAGCGCCGAGAGGAGAAATTATGCCGTTTTCTGCTGCACCCGTCAACCTCATCCGACGCGTGGATGCCAGTTTCCCTACGCCTCCGTCATCGTCGCCAAGAGACGACGGATCAGGCCGGCCGCCGCTCCAGTACTGCCTGGGCAAGCGTGCCGCTATCGACGTGCTCGAGCTCCCCGCCCACGGGTAATCCCCGCGCGATGCGGGTGATCTTCAAGCCCTTCCCCGCGAGGAGCTCGCTGATGTAGTGGGCCGTGGCTTCGCCCTCGACGGTGAAATTGGTTGCAAGGATCACTTCCTTCACGTCGCCATCGGTTGCACGGCGCGCGAGGCGATCCAGGTGGATCTCGCGCGGGCCGATGCCATCGAGTGGCGAGAGGCGCCCCATCAGCACGAAGTAGAGCCCGGAATAGCTCTGCGACTGTTCCATCATCAGCAGGTCGCCGGGGGACTCGACAACGCAAAGCAGGGAAACATCGCGCCGTGCCGAGCTGCACAGGGAGCACGTTTCCGCTTCGGTGAAGGTGTTGCAGCGCGCGCAGTTGCGAATGCGCGTGAGCGCATCGGTGAGCGAGCCCGCGAGCCGTGTCGCGCCCTTCTGGTCGCGCTGCAGCAGGTGATAGGCCATGCGCTGCGCGGATTTCGGCCCGACGCCCGGAAGGCAGCGAAGGGCCTGGATCAGCTCGTCGAGCGCGGCCGGCTTGTCCATGGGCCTAGAACGGCAGGCCCATTCCCGGCGGCAGGTTGAGGCCCGCGGCGAAGCCCGCCATCTTGGCCTGCGCCGTCGCCTCGGCCTTCTTCACCGCGTCGTTCATCGCGGCCATCACCAGGTCCTCGAGCATGTCCTTGTCCTCGCCGACCAGGCTCGCGTCGATCGAGACTTTCTTCACGGCGAACTTGCAGGTCATCAGGACCTTGACCAGGCCCGCGCCCGATTGCCCTTCCACTTCGATCGTGGCCAGCTCTTCCTGCGCCTTGCGCATGTTCTCCTGCATCTGCTGCGCCTGCTTCATCAAGGCGCCCAGGCCACCTTTCATCATCACTGCCTCCTTTTCTCTGCCGGCGGAGCGGCTTCGTCCGCCGGGCGAATGGACGAGGGCACGACTTCCGCCCCCAGGTCACGGACCAGCTCGCGCACGAACGGGTCTTCCTCGATCGCTTCGGCCGCGCTCGCCTGCTTCTTCTCCATCTCGCGGGAGCGCGCGGCGGCGATGCTGGTGCCGCTGGTGGTACCTACACGCACTGTGAGCTTGAACGCAGCGCCGAAATGCGGGAGCAGATCCGAACGCAGCTTGTCGACGTAGGGTTTCTCGGCGTACATGCGATGGCCTTCGGGCACCACCAGCTCGAGATGGTTGCCGTCGAACGAAACCATCTCTCCATGGCGCGCCACCATTCCGGCCATTCCGGTGAGGCCGAGCTTCTCGACGAAGGCCTGCCAGTTGCCCTCGAACGGGATCGCCGCGCGCTGGGGAGCGCTGGCAGGCTCGGTCAACCGCGGAGGTGCAACGGCAGCAACCGGCGCCGCGCGAGGAGCAGCGTTAGACGCGGGTACCCGCGCGGGCGCGGGCCGCTCCGCGGCCGCAGGCGCGGCGACGCGAGGCTCCTGGGTCGGTTGCGAGAACGACAGCATCCGCAGCAGCGCCATGGTGAAACCGGCGTATTCGTCGGGCGCCAGCGAAAGATCGCGCCGTCCGAGCAATGCGACCTGGTACATGACCTGCACGTGGCCGCGGTCGAGGCGTGCGGACATGGCGTTGATGCGCGCGGCATCGGTGTCGTCATCCTCTGGAGGCGCGCCCGCCTGCGCGAGGGCCACGCGGTGCAGGATCGCGGCGAGCTCTTCCAGCGCGGAATCGAACGACAAGCTGCGTGAAGCGATGCGCTCCGCTTCCTGGATCACGCCGCGGCCATCGCCGTCGGCCACGCGCTCCAGCAGCGGCCAGACGAGATCGCTTCCGAGCGAGCCCAGCATTTCGCTCACCTGCGCGGCGGTCACGCGGCCTCCGCCGTGCGCGATCGCCTGGTCGAGCAAGCTCAAGCTGTCGCGAAGGCTGCCGGCCGCGGCCTTGCCGAGCTGCAGCAGCGCGGGTTCCTCGAACGCAACCTGCTCGGCTTCCAGGACGCGCTTGAGATGCTGCGCGATGAGCGGAGGCGGCTGCGGCTTGAGGTTGAACTGGAGGCAGCGCGACAGCACGGTCACGGGGAGGCGCTGCGGATCAGTGGTCGCGAGGATGAATTTCACGTGCTCGGGCGGCTCCTCGAGCGTCTTCAGCATCGAGTTGAACGCATGCCGCGACAGCATGTGCACCTCGTCGATGATGTAGACCTTGAAGCGCCCGGCCACGGGCATGTACTGCGCGGTGTCGAGCAACTCGCGCATCTCGTCCACCTTGGTGTTGGTCGCCGCATCCACCTCGAGCAGATCCACGAAACGGCCGGCGTCGATCTCGGTGCAGGCCTTGCACTTGCCGCAGGGCCGCGACGTGATGCCGGTCTCGCAGTTGATCGCCTTGGCGAGGATGCGCGCGAGGGTCGTCTTGCCGGTGCCGCGCGTCCCGGTGAAAAGGTAGGCGTGATGCAGGCGCTTCGACTCGAGGGCGTTCACCAGCGCGGTGACTACGTGCGGCTGGCCGACGATCTCCTCGAAGGCCCGGGGACGCCACTTGCGGGCCAGTACCTGGTAGGTCATGAGAGTCGTCGAAAGGAATTTATTGGCGAGCCTGACCCCCGGCACTTGAAGCGACCGACTGTGGCTGCTTCGTTCCCGACCTGACCAGGTTCATCGGACTTCAATGCGGGGAGGCCCGCCACTTGGAAGTATACACAGCGAATCACGCATTCTTCGCGCACGTTCGAAACCCCGCGAACACGTCGCGCCGATGCGGAAGGTAGAAGTTGCGGAAGCGGTTGTGCACCAGGCGCGAGCGCGTGGCGAAGCTGCCTCCGCGCAGAACGTAGTGGGTCTCGAACCAGGGTTCCGAGTACTCCCGATACGGGTCCGGCGCGAAGCCGGCATAGGGCGTGAAGGGACTCGACGTCCACTCCCAGACGCCTCCCAGCATCAGGCGCAGGCCCGATTTCGCCGCTCCAGGCTCGCGCGCGGAGAGGGAAGCGCCCAGGCATTTCAGGTCGAGCGCATCGCTCGGCGCACCTGGCTCGTCGCCCCACGGAAAACGGTCGTCGCTGCCGCCATTGCGCGCGGCGTACTCCCATTCGGCTTCCGTCGGCAGCCTGCGATCGGCCCACGCGCAGAAGGCCTGCGCTTCATGCAGACACGCGTGCACCATCGGTGCGGCCTCGTCCAGCTCGACGTCGTATTCGAAGCGGCGTGCGCGAAAGTTGCCGGAATCGCGCCGCCAGTATTCCGGTATCGAGACATCGCCCGCGCTACGCCATGCCCATCCTTCGGTCGTCCAGAGCTCGCGCCGCGCGTAGCCCTCGTCCTCCACGAACCGGCGGAACTCGCCCTGGGTCACCGGCGAAGCTCGCATCTGGAAAGCCGCCACCTTCACGGGCTGCGCCCACTTCTCGTTGTCGAACACGAACGACTCCGTGCCGCGCGGCGTCCCCAGGAGGAATTCGCCTGCGGCGAATTGCACATCGCGCGGCTTGGGAGGCGTGGAGCGCTGGGGGTTGCGTGCGCCGAGGGACGGAGCGGGAAGCCCCAGCGTCTGCAATGTCATGAGAAGCGCTTCGCCGTGCATGTCCTCGTGCAGCAGCGCGAGCTCGTAGAAA
>DATLEL010000257.1:0-6300 GCA_035525255.1 Usitatibacter sp. | reverse complement strand
CTGCTTCTCGTCGCGCAGCACCTGGTCGGCATAGTCCTCGCTGTCATCCTGGGGGCGATAGCCGAGGCGGGCCGCGTTGGCGTTGTCGTACCACGCACGCTGGTTTCCGGAGATGCCGTAGACGATCTCGAAATGGACGCCGGGATGCTCGATGCCGATGGAAACCAGCTGCGCGAGGTCGCGCGGCGAGATCCATATCGAAAGGCGGCGCTTGTCCACCGGCCGCGGGTTCACGTTGCCGATGCGGATGTTGAAGATCTCCATGCCGTACTTGTCGGCATACAACGCGCCCATCGCTTCGCCGAAGACCTTGGAGACGCCGTAGCGGCTGTCGGGCCTCGGGTAGACGCGATGATCGATGGTCTCGTCGCGGCGGTAAAACCCGACGGCGTGGTTGCTGGTCGCGAACAGGATGCGCTTCACGCCGTTCTGCCGCGCGGACTCGAAGACGTTGTAGAGCCCGATGATGTTGGCCTGCAGGATCGCATCCCATGGCCCCTCCACCGAGAAACCGCCGAGATGGACGATGGCGTCGACGCCCCGCGTGATGGGTGCCACTTCGTCCATCGAGGCGATGTCGGCGCGCATGAACTCCTCGCCCGCCGCGAGATCGGTGATCGGCTTGCGGTCCGAAAGCCGCAGCCGGTAGCGGCCCGCGAGCTCGCGCCGCAGGTGGGAGCCCACATCTCCCGCGGCACCCGTGATGAGGACGGTCTTCATCTCAGGCGAGCGACTCGGAGGGGTCGAAATCGAGCTCGACCTTGGCGCCCATGGGGTCGTGGCAGAAGACCTGCCAGATGCGCGTGCCCACCTGCTGGCGAACGACGTGCTCGACGCCATGCTTCTTCAAGCGCGCGACGGTCGCCTTCAAGTCGGTCGCGCTGAACGCCATGTGGTCGATCACGCCCCCGGGCGGCTGCGGCAAGCGCGCCTTGGAGACGTGGAGGATGGCTTCCCCGCCGGCATAGAGCCATGCGCCGTCGAAGCCCAGCGGCGGGCGGTCGCCCTCGGTGAGCCCCACGACGTCGACGTAGAAACGCCTCGTGGCCTCCACGTCGCTGGTGAGGACGTTGAAATGATTCATGCCACGGATGCCCATCACGACTCCTTCACGGTGACTCGCCACAGGGTGCGCGCTTCGCCGTACTCCGGAAGCGGCGCCGCGTGCAGCAGCTGCGCATTGTCCCAGACGATGACGTCGCCCACCGCGTACTCGTATGCGTAACGATACCGCGCCGCCGTGGCGTGCGCCTTCAGCTCGTCGAGGAGGGCAACCGCCTCGGTGTCCGCCATGCCCTCGATGCCGAAGGAGCTTCCCGACACGGCATAGAGCGCGGGATGCCCGGTACGCGGATGGGGCCGCACCACCGGGTGGCGCACCCACGTGACTTTCTTCTTCTGCTCCCCGGACAGGGGCGAGGCGGCCGTACGCGAGCCCTCGTCGAGGTCGTCGCGATTGCCGTAGTGGTGGCGCGCAACGAGCCCCTGCAGGCGCCGCTTGGTCGCGTCCGGCAGCTCCTCGTACGCGCGCCGCTGGTTCGCGAACGTGGTGCCGTGGTTCGCGCGCGGCATCTCGAGCGCATGGAGGATGGTGCAGCGGGCGGGAACATCGAGATAGGAATAATCGCTGTGGAAATACGTGCCGGCGTCGGCAAGGCCCATGGGACGGCCATCGCGCACGATGTTCGACAGGACCAGGATGTTGGCGTCGTCGGGGTGGTGGAAGGTGTCGATCACGTGCGGCTCGGGCGGTCCCCAGCGGCGCGCGAACGCGACGAGATCACTCGCGGTGAGCTGCTGCGAGGGAAACACGATGAAGCCGTGCTCGTGCAGCGCCTCTTCCGCGGCCGCGAACTGAGCGGCGTCCATGCGGGTGAGGTCGATCCCCTCGATGCGGGCGCCCAGCACCTCGGAGAGCGGCTGCACTTCCACGGCGCTACAAGCCCGCCGCGAGGAACCCGCCGTCGACGCGGATGGTTTCGCCGGTGACGAACGCCGCGGCCGGCGAGGCGAGGTAGATGGCGGCGCCCACCATGTCGGCGGTCTCGCCAAACCGGCCCATCGGGGTGCGCGCGACGGCCATGGCCTTGCGCTCGGGCGGCATCTTGTCGCGGTTCAGGTCCGTGAGGACGAATCCCGGTGCGATGGCGTTCACGCGCACGCCGCGCCCTGCCCACTCGGTGGCGAGCGACTCGGTGAGGTTCACCACGGCGGCCTTGGTGAGGCCGTAGATGGCGCTGCGCGGCCAGCCGCGATACGACGACAGCGAGCCGATGTTGATGATCGCGCCGTGCCCGCGCGCGAGCATATGGCGGCCGACCTCGGTGCAGGCGAAGAAGACGCTCTTCAGGTTGGTCTGCACGATCGCATCCCAATCCCCCGGCGTGAAATCCTCCGCGGGCTTGAGCGTGGTGGTGCCCTGGCAATTGACGAGGATGTCGATGCGTCGGTGATCGGCCACGACTTTCCCCACCAGCCCCCGCAGGCCGTCGAAATCGCTTACGTCGGCGAGATATGCGTCCTGCGCGGGCAGCTTCGCCGGCGTGCGCCCCGCCACCAGCACGCGCGCCCCCGCTTCGCGATAGCCCTCGGTGATGGCCTTGCCGATGCCGCTGGTTCCGCCGATCACCAGCGCCACGCGGCCGTCCAGCCGGAACGCGTCGCTCACTTCAGCAGCTCCGGCGCGATGAGCTTCGGCAGGATCAGCGGGATCTCCGGCCAGATGATGATCGCGGCCAGCATGGCGAGCATCGGCATCAGCATGATCATGGTGTCCTTGATGGCGAAGCGGACCGGCACCCTGGCGACCGAGCACGCGATCATGAGGCAGAGGCCATAGGGCGGGGTCACCAGGCCGAAGGCGAGGGACACGATGCCGATGATGGCGAAGTGGATCGGGTGCATGCCGACCGAGGCCGCCAGCGGCTGCAGGATGGTGCCGAAGATGATGATCGCCGGAATCGCATCGAGGAAGCAGCCCACCACCAGGAAAACACCGGCGATGAAGAACCCCGCCTGCGTGATCCCCATGCCCCAGGTCGAGACGTTCTCCAGCAGCGCGCGCGGAATCTGGTAATACGCGAGCAGCCAGCCGAAGGCCGACGCCGTCCCCACGCAGAAGAGCGCGACGGAAGAGAGCCGCCCGGTCTCCACCAGCGACTGGTACAGGTTCTTCAGGTTCATCTCGCGGTAGATGAACACCGAGAGGACGATGGTGTAGAGCACGGCCACGCACGCCGATTCCGTCGGCGTGAACCATCCCAGCAGCACCCCGCCCACGATGATGAACGCGGTCGCGAGGGCCGGGAGCGAGATCCACAGCGAATAGAAGAACTCCTTCAGCGAAGCGCGCGGGTAGACCGGGTAGTGATAGATCTTCGCGTACACGTGCACCGTCACCATCTGCGCCGCGGCGATGAGCAAGCCGGGCAGGAACCCGGCGAGGTACATGGCGCCGATGGAGGTGGAGATGACCCCGCCCCAGACGATCATCAGGATGGACGGTGGAATGATCACCGCGAGCACCGCCGAGACCGCGGTGATGGCGATGGAGAAAGAGAGCCCGTATCCCTCCTTCACCTGCGCGTCGATGAAGACCTTGCTCTGGCTCGCGGCGTCCGCGGTCGAGGAGCCGGAGATGCCGGCGAAGAACACCGACAGCACCACGTTGATCTGCGCCAGGGCCCCGGGGAAGTTGCCGACCATCGAGCGCGACAGGCGCACCAGCCGGTCGGTGACGCCGCCCACGTTCATCAGGTTCGCGGTCAGCAGGTAGAACGGCACCGCCAGCAGGATGAAGGAGTTGTACGCCTTGAAGGTCTCGTTGAAGAGCATCATCGGCGACAGGCGGGCCTCGATGATGAGGCTCGGCAGGCAGGCGAGCCCGAGCGCGAACGCCACCGGGACCCGCAGCAGGAAGAGCGTGAAGAACGTACCGAAGAGGACGATGGCGGCCACACCCGGGGTGAGGGCCGCGGTCATCATCGGGCGCCCCGCCCCGCGAGCACGCGCGCGTCGCGAACGAACGCTTCACCCAGGAAGAGCAGCCAGGTCAATCCCGCCACCGGCCAGGCGATGAAGATGTAGGTCATCGGCAGCTCCGCCAGCTCCGAGGTCTGGTCCCAGCCGAAGCGCACGAACTGCACGCCCCACCAGACGAACACCAGCGCGAACACCAGCACGAACACATTCGCCACGACGCCCAGCAGCGCCGCGGGCCGCGGCTCGAGCTGCGGCCACACGTCGACCACGAAGTGCGTCCCCTCGCGCACGGCGACCATGGCACCGAGCATGATCATCCAGATGAAGAGAAAGCGCGACAGCTCCTCGGTCCAGATCCACGAGGGAATCAGCGCCGTGTAGCGCGACACGATCTGCAGCGTCACCGGGACGATCAGGATCGCCACGGTGGCCGCCATCAGCCACGTGAGCAGCCGGTGGTAGCCGTCGAGCAGCCTCTTCAAGCTACTGGATCTTGTTGATCGCGGCGAAGATCGCGTCCGCGCCGATCTCCTTCGCGTACGCCTCCATCACCGGGTCCGCGAGCTTCTTCATCTGCGCGCGGTCGGTGAACGGCACGCGCTTCAGCTTCCCGGCCTTCTCGAGCGCCTCGAGCTTGGCGGTGTCCTCCGACGACTCGATCTGGCGCCCGTAGGCCCCGGCCTCCTTGCCGGCCTTGAGGATCGCGGCCTGCAGGTCCGCCGGCAGTCCCTTGAAGGTCTTGCCCGAGAAGCAGATCGGCCGGATGGTGATGGCGTGCTCGGTCATCGAGAGGTTCGGCCCGACTTCGTAGAACTTCATCGCCTCGACGCCGGCGGCCTCGTTCTCGCCCGCGGAGATCACGCCGTTCTGGATCGCGTTGTAGACCTCGTTGTAGGCGATGACCGTGGGCGACATGCCCACCGCCGCGAAGGTCTTGCTCCAGATGGGAGCGCCCTGCACGCGCACCTTCAGGTTCTTCATCTCGGCAAGGTTGCGCACCGGCTTGTTCACGAAGATGTTGCGCGTGCCGCCGCCGGCATAGCCGATCAGCATCACGTCGGCCTTCTGCGCGATCTCGTCGGCGACGGGCTTCAGCAGGTCCGCGTCGAGCACCTTGTTCCAGTGGTTCAGGTCGCGGAACAGGAAGGGCGCGTCGATGAACGGCGCGGCCTTGGAAAACGTCGACATGTGCGCGGGCGAGACGATGCCGTAATCGACGGCCTTGCCCTGGTTCATGTAGGCGAAGTAATCCTTCTCCAGCCCGAGCTCGCTGTTCTTGTGCAACACGAAGTTGATCGGCTTGCCGTAGTACTTCTTCACCAGCTCCTCGAAGCGCACCAGCGCCTTGGTGAAGGCGTGGTCGTCGGCGAACTGCGAAGCGCCGTGGAGCGTGATGGTCTGTGCGGCGGCGGGCAACCAGGCAACGGCGCCAAGGGCGGCGGCGATGCACAGCAGGACTCTGCGCTTCATGAGGTCTCCTCCTCGGTGTTATTGGTTCACGGCAACGGCGCGGACTTCAATACCTCCTCGAACGTGGTGATGCCCTGCGACACCTTGATGGCGCCGGAGACGCGCAGCGGCCGCATGCCGGCCTTGTACGCGGCCTGCGTCAGCACCTGCAGGTCGGTGTCGTCCTTGATGAGGCGCTTGATGTCGCGGTTGACGGTCAGGATCTCGTAGATGCCGACGCGTCCCATATAGCCGGTGTTGCGGCATTCGAGACAGCCTACCGGGCGATAGACGAATTCCGGCGGCGGCGCCTTGAAGGGCGCGCACACCGAATGCCACAGCTGGTGCTCCTCGTCGCGGCTGAAGGGGACTTTCTCCTTGCAATGCTTGCAGAGCGTGCGCACCAGGCGCTGGGCCATGATGCCGAGCAGGCTCGAATTGAGCAGGTACGCCGGGGCGCCGAGATCCAGCAGGCGGGTGATCGAGGAAGGCGCGTCGTTGGTGTGCAGCGTGGAGAGCACCAGGTGGCCGGTGAGCGCCGCCTGGATAGCCATGTCGGCGGTCTCGTGGTCGCGGATCTCGCCGACCATGATGATGTCCGGGTCCTGGCGCATCAGCGCGCGCACGCCCGCCGCGAAAGTGAGCTCGATCTCGGTCTGCACCTGCATCTGGTTCACGCGAGGGTCGATCATCTCGATCGGGTCCTCGATGGTGCAGACGTTCACCTCGGGCTGCGCCAGCTGCTTGAGCGTGGTGTAGAGGGTCGTGGTCTTGCCGGAGCCGGTGGGGCCGGTCACGAGCAGGATGCCGCCGGGCTGCTTGATGAGGTGCTGCCAGGTGGCGTGCTCCTCGTCGGTGAAGCCCAGGTCC
>DATLEL010000250.1:0-2220 GCA_035525255.1 Usitatibacter sp. | reverse complement strand
CTCGAGCTCGTCGCGCGGGCTGCCGAGGCTGATGGGGAAGAGCGCCACGGGCTTGCCGGCCGCGTCGAGCGCCATCAGCAGGCGGGTCTTCTTGAGGATGCGGATGGAGGCCGCCTTGCCCGGGGCCTTCGATTCCACATCGGGCACCGTGATCTCCGTGCCGGCCGCGAATTTCTTGCCCTTGTTGAGCGAGCGCAGCAGGGCAGGGCTCGAATGAAAGCGCTCTCCCAGTGCCTCTTCGAGCGTTTCATAGTCGAGCCGCGGCAGCTTCGCGCGCTCCATCGGATCCTTGGGGATCTTGACGAAGGGCCCGGCGGCATCCTTCTCGGTGATGACGTAGGTCTTCTGCACCTCGGCATCCTTGCCGCCCAGCTCCTGCCACGTGGCATCGTCGATGCGGCCGGTGGCTTTCAGGCCGCGCGCTTTCTGGAATTCGGCGACGCCGCGGCGCATGTTCTCGCCGAAGCGGCCGTCGATCTCGCCGGGCGAGAACCAGGCGCGGTCGAGCAGCACTTGCGCCCGGAGGACCGCGGGGCCGCTGGCACCCTTGGCGAGGGTCGCGGGAGCCTGGGGGCTGGCGGCGTGGGCAGGGGCACCCGCGGCGAGCGCGAGCGGAAGAAAGACGGTGGCGAGCGAGTGGAGTTTCATGACTCCATGATAATCGGATCGCCCCACGCGGCCGGATCGACGCGATAAAACGCCCGCAGCTCGGCGTACAGAGCCGGGTGCTCCGCAGCCACGCGCTGCGGCTGCTCGAAGAAGACCTCGCTCACCACCGCGAAGAACTCGGCGGGATCGGTGGCGCCGTAGGCGTTGAAGAGTGAGGGCAAGCCGCTTGCGCTTTCCCAGCGCAGTCGCGCGAACTCCTCGCCCAACACCCGCGACCAGCGCTGGTAGCGCTCGCGCTTTGGCAGGAAGGGTGCGCCGTTGGCGTAGCCCTTCTCCTGGTCGAGCTGGTGGGCGAATTCGTGGATCACCACGTTGGCGCCGTCGTCGGGTACGGCGGCACCGAGCAGCACGTCCTCCCATGACAGCACCACCTGGCCACGCGACCACGATTCGCCGGTGAGCACCTGGCGCTGTTCCTGGAGCACGCCGGAGGGCTCGGGCCGCAGGCGCTCCACGATGAATGCTCCTGGGTAGAGCAGCACCTGCCGCAAGTTCGGGTAGGGCGCGCCGCGGCGATTGAGCACCAGCAGGGCCGCCTGCGCCGCCACGGTGACACGCATCTCGTCGGTGACTTCCAGCCCGTCACAGCCGGTGAACTGCTTCTCCGCGACGAACACCTGGATGCGGCGCTCGAGCTGGCGGCGCAGGGCCACGGGCAACTTGGCGGCCAGGGGCACGTTGCGCTCGAGGATCGCCCGCCAGGATTCCGGGAAGGGACGCGTGAGGATGCGATTGCGGCGCCGTTCCGCGAGCCAGGGCGGCGCCAATAGGGCCGCGATGACGAGGAGGGTGGCGGCGAGGAGGAGGAGCGGCAAGGGCTGCTTTCGGGCTGTTGTTCCGGGGTACTTGGGGTGGCCGGGTGGGGATTTCAACGCCCCCCGCTGATAAACTCGACTCCGTGAGGGCCTCCTTCGAATTCATCCTGACGCCCGAAGAGTTCAGCGCTGCCGTCATTCAACGCGGCCTGCGCTACCCCTTGCCGCGTTGGATGCGCCCGGGGGCGACGCTGCTCAACATTGTCCTGTTCGGCGCGTTCGGCTTCCTTGGCGCCATGGCGTTCGGGCATCGCACGGTGCCGGGCAAGGCGGTGCTGGCGGCGGCGCTCGTGGGCGCAATCGCAGCGCTGATTTCGCTCTGGGTCTCGCACCGTGCCACGGTGATTTCACTCCGCGCCAGCACCTTCATGGCGGGCACGCGCAGGACGCTCGCGCTCGAGGACGGCGGCGTGCGCATTAGCAGCGCGCACGAGGACACGTTCCATCCCTGGACGGCATTCGCCGCGGTCGAGCAGCACGGCGAAGTGGTCAACCTGTTGCTGGACGCGGTGAACTTCCAGCCGGTTCCGTTCAGCGCCTTCGAGTCCGACGCAGAGCGAGAAGAGTTCGTCAGCCACGTAGCGGCGCGGATCGGTAAGCCTCCGGCAGCCGTGGCGGTCCCGCCCGCCATTGCCGCGACCATGGACGAACCGCGCCACGTGCCGCGCCGTCGCGCCGTCGCGCGGCGAATGCTCCTGGACGCGATCCGCCTCGCCTTCTTCCTCGATGTCCCGCC
>DATLEL010000188.1:0-2209 GCA_035525255.1 Usitatibacter sp. | reverse complement strand
TACGCCGCTGCCGCGTCGCTGTTGGCCTCGTTCACGTAGATGCGCCCGGAGTGGCGGGCCTCGAGCGCAGCGTGGAAACCATTGCCGGAACGCCATCCGATCTCGGCCTGCACCACCACGCCGGGCACCCCGGGAAGCTTGCGGCCCGCGGGGATCAATGTGGTCCCGGCGGTGAAGGGCTCGGTGAATCGCGCACGCAGCCCGGTGTACGCGAGCTGGGCTTCGAACCCCGCGCCGAGCGTTGCCTGGGCCGCCAGCTCGATGCCGTCACGCAGCGTCATCGAGGCGTTCTTGAAGTCGGTGCGCCCGCCGGACGAGGCGTTGGTGACGATCTCGTCCCGCGTCTCGGTGCGGAATATTGCGGCGTTCACGCGCATGCCGCCGGGGACCCGCGCCTTGGCGCCGGCCTCGTACTGGCGATTGCGCGCCGGCCGCAGCGCGAAGTTGAGGCCGGTCGCTCCCCCGGGACGGTACGCAAGCTCGGCGAAGGTGGGGGTCTCGAACCCTTCCCCCGCATTCGCGTAGAGGTGCAGCCGCTCGCTTGCCTTGAAGAGCACGCCCGCCACCGGCGTCGTGCGGCGGAAAGCGAGGCTGCCGCTGTCGTCCGGGTTCACGCCGGTGACGTAATGATCGCTCGACTCGAAGCGCACCCGGCTGTGGCGAGCGCCGCCGCTCACGACCCACGCATCGCTGAGGCTCCACTCGAACTGGAGGAAGAAATCCGCGTTCTCGACGCTGTCGTCCTCGTCGCGGCGCAGCGCGCCTTGCACGCCGGCGCGATTCACGTAGCCGCGGCGCCTCTCCTCGAGGCGATCCAGGTCCGCGCCTGCCGAGAACACGAGCGACGCGACCTGGCGCGTCCAGCGCAGGCCCGCGCCGCCGAAGGTGCGATCCAGGTCCACGACGCCGCCCGAGCCCAGCGGAGTATCGCCATCCTGCCCCAGGAATTGCACCACGCGCCGGTCGCCCACGTAGAGGCGCGAGCTCAGGACATCGGTCTCCGATAGGGGCAGCTCATATACCGCGCCCGCCTGCTTCTGGCGAATGCTCTTGCGTGTGTCGAACGCCAGGGCGGAGGAATCCACCTGGCGCGGATTCGCCGCGAATTGCGCACGCGTGAGGCCCAGCGGATCCTGGGTGTCCGGCTGGTCGAGCGCGTTGGCGATCAAGGTCAGCGTACCGTCGCCGATGCGCGCCTTCACCTTCGCGTTGAGCTGCTCGCGCGCGGCGGCGCTGTGCTCGCGAAAGCCACCGGTCTCGTAGCGCGACGCGCTCACCAGATAGTTGTAGCACTGCTCATCCCCGCCGAAGCGCACGTTGGCGCGGCGTTGGCCGAAGCTCCCGGTCATCAGTCCCACGTCGAGCGTCGGGCGCTCGGGGCCGTCCGCGGTGAACACCTGCACCACGCCACCCGAGGAGTTGCCGTAGAGGCTCGCGAATGGCCCGCGCAGCACCTCGATGCGCTCCGCGGAAGACAGGTCGAACGAAGCGCCCTGTCCCTGCCCGTCGGGCATGGTAGCCGGGATGCCGTCGGCGATGAGGCGCACGCCGCGCACGCCGAACGTCGAGCGCGCGCCGAAGCCCCGCACCGAGATCTGCAGGTCCTGCGCGTAGTTCTGGCGGTTCTGCACCACGATGCCGGGAATGCGGTTGAGGGTTTCCGACAGGTTCACCTGCGGGTTGTCCTCGCGGATCACGCGCCCCTCGATGGAATCGATCGCGGCGGGCAGGTCGAAGCCGGCCTGCGGCAGGCGGGTCGCGGTCACCACCACGGTCTCCTGCTGCGCTAGGGCCGCGCCGGGAGCGAGGGCGATTGCAAATGCAAGGACGATTGTCTTCACCGCGCACAGTATGCATCGCCGCGAATTGGTATGCTGCACGCAGGAATCGGAAACAGAGCTACATGCCGCCCGACATCCGCGCCACGAACGAAGGAGACGTACCCGCGCAAGCGCTGCCCCTCCGTCCCGAGGAGCTGCAGGCGTGGCTCGAGTCGTTGCCGCTGGCGCAGATGCTCGATGCCGGACGCTCGCTGGTGCGCTACCTCTCCGCGCTCGATGCGACGACGCTCGAGAGCCGCAAGCGCGGCCAGCTGCTCGACCTGGTGCGGCCCCCGGCCGACATGCTGCTGCAAGGCCTCGACCGCATCTACGGCCGCGCGCCGCAGCCCTTGCCGCTCCACGCCCGCGACGCGCTGTCTCTCTCGCGC
>DATLEL010000162.1:0-4899 GCA_035525255.1 Usitatibacter sp. | reverse complement strand
CACCCGCGAAAGCTTCATCAAGGCGATGGAGAGCATGTCCGAGTACGACGCCGGCGGCTTCAAGGTGACCTTCGGGCCGGCGGACCACAACGCCTCGACGTTCGTGGACCTCACCATCATCTCGAAGGACCAGAAGTTCGTTCGCTGAACGTCATCCGGGCGGGCGTAGCCGGTCGCGAAGCATCAGCGGAACCACGGTGATGAGCGCGATACCCACGAGAACCAGCGTCGCACCCTGCAGCTTCCAGGCCGGCAGCTCCTCGCCCAAAAGGAGTGCGGAAGCGGCCAGGCCGAATACCGGCACCAGCAGCGCATAGGGGCTGACAACGGCAGCGTCGTAACGCGAGAGCAGCCATCCCCACGCGGCGAAACCGAACAGCGTGTTACCGATGGCCTGCCATGCGAGCGCCATCCAGGCCGCGATGCCGGCCTGCCCCAACGCATTCCAGTCGCCCGCGGGGCCCTCGAAGACCAGGCAGAGCACCAAGAGCGGCGGAACCGCGAAGAGGCTCGACCAGGCCACGAACGACAGCAGCTGCATCTCCCCGCCCCCGGAGGGGGGCATGGCCTTCTTCACGACCAGGTTGGCCACCGCCCAGCACATCGCGGCGCCCAGCACCATGGCTACGCCTCGTGGAGTGGTGGATCCGTCCAGGTTCCAGCCGATCACCGCCAGCCCCGCCATGGCAATCACCGCACCTGCGAGCACTATCAGGCGCAGCCTTTCCTTGAGGAGCACGAACGCCAGCCCCATGGTGAAAAACACCTGCATCTGTATCAGGAGCGAGGCGAGTCCCGGCGAAATATCGCGCCGCATGGCGACGAAAAGCAGGCCGAACTGGCCCGCGCCGATGAACACGCCGTAGGCCGACAGCCATTTCCATTCCACATTCGGCCTGGACAGGAACAGGACAGGTATCGCGGAGAAGACGAATCGGAGGAGCGCGAAGAGAAGTGGCGGGAAATCACCCAGGCCCACCTTGATGACGACGAAGTTCGTGCCCCAAATGAAGACTACCGCCAGCGCGAGCAGTGCGTGGACGGGCTGCACCGGATTACTTACGCCTCCATTCCGTGGCTCCGCCGGGCTTGTCTTCGAGGATGATGCCGGCAGCCTCGAGCTCCTTGCGGATGCCGTCGGCCTTCGCATACTCCTTCGAATTCTTCGCCGCGGTGCGCGCGGCGATCATCCCTTCCACGTCGATCTCCACCCCCGCGCCCTTGAGGAACGTCCCGGGGTCGGCCTGCAGCAATCCCAGCGTGCCTCCTAGCGCTCGCAGCAGGCCCGCCAGCTGCGGCGAGCGCTCGCGGTTCACTTCGCCGCGGAGCTCGTGCAGGGCCGCAAACGCCATGGGCGTATCGAAGTCGTCGTTCATGGCGTCGCGGAAGCGGCGCGCATAGTCGTTGGACCAGTCGATGGCGCCGGCAGCGGGAGCCACCTCGCGCAGCGTGGTGTAGAAGCTGCGCAGCGTGTTGCCCGCGTCGGCGAGCGTGTCCCAGGAGTAGTTGATCTCGCTGCGGTAATGGCTGCGCACGAGGAAAAAGCGCAGCTGCTCCCCGCCCTGCACTGCGTCCAGCTTGTTCAGCACCTCGCGCGTGGTGAAGAAGTTGCCGAGCGACTTGGACATCTTCTCCTGGTCGATATTGAGGAACGCGGCGTGCATCCAGTAGCGCACGAACGGGCGCTCGAGCGCGCCCTCGCTCTGCGCGATCTCGTTCTCGTGGTGCGGGAACTGGAGGTCGTAGCCGCCGCCGTGGAGATCGAAGGGCGTGCCGAGCTCGCTATGGGACATGGCGGAGCACTCGATGTGCCAGCCGGGCCGACCCGCGCCAAATGAAGAGTCCCAGGAGGGCTCGCCGGGCTTGGCCGCTTTCCACAGCACGAAGTCGAGCGGATCGCGCTTCGCGGTCTCGACCGCCACGCGCTCGCCGGCGCGCAAGTCGTCGAGGTTGCGCTTCGAGAGCTTGCCGTAGCCGGGGAAGTCACGCACCGAATAGCACACATCGCCATTGGAGACCCGGTAGGCAAGGCCCTTGGCCTCGAGCATTGAGATCAGCTCGAGCATGTGCGTGATGTAGCGGGTGGCGCGCGGCTCGCTGTCGGGCGCGAGCCAACCGAGACGCGAGCCGTCTTCGTGCAGCGCCGTGATCATCCGCTCGGTGAGCGCCTCGATGGGCTCGCCCGCCTCGCGCGCGCGTTCCATGATCTTGTCGTCGACGTCGGTGATGTTGCGCACATACTTCACGTCGAAGCCGGTCGCGCGTAGCCAGCGCGCCACCATGTCGAACACGCTGAAGGTGCGCGCGTTGCCCACGTGAAAGTAGTCGTATACGGTAGGGCCGCAGACGTACATGCCGACCTTGCCTTCGATGAGCGGCTTGAAGGCTTCCTTGCGGCGCGTGAGCGTGTTGTGAATCTGGAGTGTGGACATTTGTTTTCCTCGTCATCCCCGCGAAAGCGGGAATCCAGCGAAATAAGGGGTCTGGGTCCCGCCTCAGGCGGGAACGACGGGGCGCCGACATCGCGGCGCATTGTGAAGGGCCCGGAAGCCGAGTAGAATATTGTTTTCCATTAAATTCAACCAATTATAACATCATGTTGACCTTGATCAGGAGCGTGTCCGGCGTCGTCGCGGCGTGTTTCGGGCTTGCCGTAGCGGGTGCGTGGGCCGCCCCCGCCGATGACCTGCGCGAGGCGCAGAAGCTCTACGGCCAGGGCAAGGTGGCCCCGGCGCTGGAAAAGGTCGATGTGTTCCTGCGCGCCCAGCCGCGCGATCCCCAGGGACGTTTCTTGAAGGGCCTGCTGCTCACCGAGCAGAAGCGCACGCCCGAGGCGATCCAGGTCTTCACCGGCCTCACCGAAGATTTCCCCGAGCTGCCGGAGCCGTACAACAACCTCGCGGTGCTGTACGCCTCGCAGGGCAACTACGAGAAGGCGAAATCCGCGCTCGAGCTCGCAATCCACACGCACCCCAGCTACGCCACCGCCCACGAGAACCTCGGCGACATCTACGCCCAGCTCGCGAGCCGCGCCTACGACCGCGCGCTGCAGCTCGACAAGAACAACACCGCCGCGCAGGTGAAGCTCGCGATGGTGAAGGACCTGTTCGTGAAGGGCAGCGGTGGTGCGCGTCCGGTGCCGGTGTCGGCCCCGCCGAAAGCGGAGCCCACCAAGCAGCCGGAAGCACCGAAGCCGGAGCCGGTGAAGACCGCGCCGCCGAAGCAGGAGCCGGCCAAGGTCGCGACAGCGCCTCCCAAGGCCGAGCCGACGAAGCCCGCGCCTCCCGTTGCGGCCGTCACGCAGCCCGCGAGCGGCGGCGGCGATGAGGCGCAGGTGACCGCGGCCATCGAGAACTGGGCCCGGGCCTGGAGCTCCAAGGACGTGAAGGGTTACCTCGCCTCCTACGCGGGCGATTTCGAAGTGCCCAACGGCGAGAAGCGCGCGGCGTGGGAAAAGCAGCGCGCCGAACGCATCACGAAGCCGAAGACCATCGAAGTGGGGGTGAAGGTGCAATCGGTGCAGGTGAGCGGCAACGAAGCCACCGCGGTGATCCGCCAGGCGTATCGCTCCGATGCGCTGAAGTCGAACACCACCAAGACCCTGAAGCTCGTGAAGGCCGGCGACCGCTGGCTCATCAGGCAGGAGCGCGCTGGGGGGTGATCGGTCGCGCTTCATTCCGCAGCGGCCTCCGCGTCACGCAACGGCTCGTCCTCGCTTCCCTCGGCATGGCCGCGGCGGCACTTGCCGACGGCAGCGCCTCGACGCGCACCGCCCTCATCTCCAATCCTTCCCTCGTCGCCGGACCCGCGTTCGCCAACGAGATGGAGGGCTCGCTGGTGCGCGCCATCGTCGGGCTGCGCGAGGCGGGGCTGAAGCAGGCCATCGGCGAAATCGACCGCGCCCTCGAGCGCAATCCCAACTACAAGCTGGGCCACCTGGTCCGCGGCGACATGCTGATGGCGCGTGCCGGCAAGCCGGTGGCATTTGCTTCCAACGCCGTGAGCGCCGAGTCGGTGGCACCGCTGCAGGATGAGGCGCGCGTGCGCCTGCACCGCTACCTCGATGGCCCGCGTGTGGACGACCTCCCGGCGCCGGTGCTGCAGCTCTCGCCCTCGCAGGCGCACGTGCTGCTGGTGGACACGTCGCGCAGCCGGCTCTTCATCTACGCCAACGATGGCGGCCGCCCGCGCTACGTGACCGACTTCTACATCAGCCTCGGCAAGAACGGCGTCGAGAAGCAGCGTTCCGGCGACCAGAAGACGCCGCTCGGCGTCTACCGCATCATCGCCGCGCGCGAGAAGCTGCCCGATTTCTACGGTCCCGGCGCATTCCCGCTCGACTACCCCAACGACTGGGACCGCCTGCAGCATCGCGACGGCCACGGCATCTGGCTTCACGGCACACCGTCGGACACCTATGCGCGCGCGCCCTGGGCGACCGACGGATGCATCGTGCTGACGAACGAAGACTTCGCCAAGCTCTCGCGCTACGTCGACGTGAGCCGCACGCCGGTCGTGATCGGCCAGGGCGTCGAGTGGCGCGAGCCGAAGCGCTGGGAAGCGGAGCGCGAAGCGTTCCTCGCCGCCTTCGGGCGCTGGAAGTCCGACTGGGAGAGCCGCGACGCCGAGCGCTACTTCTCGCACTACTCGCAGGCGTTCCGCTCCGAGAGCCGCGACTTCGGCGCCTGGAAGGCGCAGAAGCGCAAGGTGAATTCCGGCAAGGAGTGGATCAAGGTCGGCGTGAAGGACGTGAGCCTCTTCGCGTACCCGGGCGCGCGCGACGTGATGATGATCACCTTCGAGCAGGACTACCGCTCCAACAACCTCTCCAACCGCACGGTGAAGCGCCAGTACTGGACGCGCGAAGGCAATGCCTGGCGCATCCTGCACGAAGCCATC
>DATLEL010000156.1:0-4085 GCA_035525255.1 Usitatibacter sp. | reverse complement strand
TCGTGCGCAAGATCTCGCTGCTGTTCCTGCTGGATGCCTTCGGCGGCGGATTCATCGGCTCGGCGCTGTTCGCGTATTTCTTCGTCGAGCGTTTCGGCGTGGAGGCGGCCACGGTGGCGATCCTGTTCGCCGCGGGCCGCGTGCTCTCCGCGTGCTCGCACCTCGCGGCGGCGTGGCTCGCGAAGCACATCGGCCTCGTGAACACGATGGTGTTCACGCACGTGCCCACCAGCCTGCTGCTGCTCACCATCGCCATCTCCGACAGCTTCGGCACGGCGGCCTTCCTGTTCCTGGTGCGCGAGGCGCTGAACGAGATGGACGTGCCCACACGGCAGAGTTACCTCATGGCCGTGGTACGGCCCGAGGAGCGCATGGCCGCCGCGGGCGTGACCAGCCTGGTGAGGTCCGTGGGGTGGGCGTCCGCGCCGGTGCTGGCGGGATGGCTGATGCAGGTCGGCGGCCTGGGACTGCCGCTGGTGTGCGCTGCGGTGGCCAAGCTGGGCTACGACTACCTGCTGTGGCGTGAATTCCGCCGTGTGAAGCCGCCGGAAGAGCTCAGCGGATGAAGTATCCCGATACGCGCCACGTCCCGTCCTTCTCCCGCATGGGCGTCACGATCTCGGTGGTGAGCGGCCGGTTCTCGTAGCGGCTGTGGTACTGGATGATCACGTACTCGCCCGGCGGCGCATTGGGCGGCGCAAGGGTATAGGTCGCCGATGCGAGCCTGCGCGACCCCAGCGCTCCGAGCGCCCCACGCGCGTCCTGCAGTTGGCGCTCCCACTGCAGCTTCGGCACCTGCTCGCGGAAAAGGTCCGCGCTCGCGTCCCAGCTCTCGCCGAAACGCCCGGCATCCACGATCTCGAGCCATGCCGAAGCCGCGCCCATGGCGGGCTTGAGGTCCATCTCCTGCGGCGGCGCGTCGGCCGGCGCTTCGCGGGGCGGAGCTTCGGGCTTCTTAGGCGCCTGCGCGAAAGCCGCCATGGCACAGGTGAGCGCGCAGCAGAGGGCCAGGGCGGAAGGGGCATTCATCAGTCCCACTATAATCGCCGGGATGGATGCAATCCAAGTGCTGGACTCCGCGACGCAACTGGACGCCTCGGCACGCGGCCGCGTCGTCGTGTGCGGCTCCCACGGCGCGCTGTACGCAGCGTGGCTCGCGGCCAACGCCAGGGTGCGCGCATTGATCGTGAACGACGCGGGCATCGGCCGCCACTCGGCAGGCATCGCGGGCGTGGCGTGGCTCGGAGGCCTCGGCATTCCCGCCTGCGCCGTCGACTACCGCAGCGCGCGCATCGCGGACGGCCCCGACATGATGGCTTCCGGCGTGATCTCCATGGCGAACGAGCTCGCCGCTTCGCTCGGCTGCCTGCCCGGGCACTCGTGCATCGAAGCCGCGGAAGCGCTCGCCGAGGCGACCGAGGCGACCGCTGAATTCGAGGTCCCCGAGATCGGCGAGACGCGGCTGCGCATCGCCAACAGCGGTCATCGCGAGGTGTGGGCGCTGGACTCCGTGGCGCTCGCGCGTGCCGAGGACCGGCGCTGCGTGCTGGTCACCGGCTCCCATGGCGCATTGCTCGGCGGGCGCCTCGACGATGGCTTGCTCGACATGGACGTGTTCGCCGCGTTCTTCAACGACGCGGGTGGCGGCAAGGACGGCGCGGGCTATGGCCGCCTGCCGGGCCTGGATGCGCGCGGAGTTGCCGCGGCCACGGTCTCATGCCAGACGGCGCGCATCGGCGACGGGCGCTCGAGCTACGACACCGGCGTGATCTCGCGCGCGAACGAAGCGGCGCGGCGGCTCGACCTCAAGGAAGGGATGAGCGTGCGCGAGGCGGTCGCGCGCCTCGTGGGCCTGGGCTAGTCGCCCGCGCGGATCTTGTTGTCGCGCACGACCTGCGCCCAACGCGCCATCTCGCCGCGCAGGAAGCGGTCCATCTCCGCCGGGCTCGAGCCCTGGATCTCCATTCCCTGCTGCGTGAGCTTTTCCACCACGCCGGGATTGGCCAGCGCTGCCGAAAGCAGCTCTCCCATCTGCTTGGTGATCGCCGGCGGCAAACCGGCCGGGCCGATGAAGCCCCACCAGGCGAGCGCCGCGAAATCCGGGACTCCCTGCTCCGCCACCGTCGCGACGTCGGGCAGCTGCGGCGAGCGCTTCGCCGAGGTCACCGCCAGCGCGCGCACCTTGCCGCCCTTCACGTGCGGGCTCACGAGGAAGATGGTGCCGATGGCGAGCGGCACCTGGCCGCCCACCGCGTCGATCATCAGCGGGCCCCCGCCCTTGTAGGGAACGTGGTTGAAATCCGCCTTTTGCAGGCTGCCGATCTGCGCCACGGCGAGGTGGCCGAGGCTCCCGGTGCCGATGGAGCCGATGGCGACACCCTGCTTCTTCGCCGCCGCCAGCACGTCGCGGAAATCCCGGTAAGGCTGGTCGCGGTGGGTGACGATGGCCATGGGCGAAGTGCCGATGAGCATCACCGAGGTGAGGTCCTTCAGGGTGTCGTAGGCGATGCTCGGCATGAGCGCCGGATTCACCGCGTGGGTGTCGAACACCACGCCCCACGTGTAGCCGTCGGCGGGAGCGGTCGCGATCGCCTGCGTGCCGATGGCGCCGGAAGCGCCGGTGCGATTCTCGACGATGAACTGCTGCCCGGTCTGCGTGGACAGCTGCGCCGCGAGGATGCGCGCCACCTGGTCCACGGATCCGCCCGGCGGAAAGGGCGCGATGACGCGCACCGTCTTCGAGGGCCAGGGCGCCTGCGCGTGGGCCGCGATAGCGAGAGCGATGCCCAGCACCACACTCGCGAACGATGCGATCTTTTTCATGGGTCCCTCCGGTTGCGGCAATGCTAGCATGGGGCTCACGCGCATCAGGAGGCGTCCATGGATCGCAAAGTCCTCGCCGCGTGGCTCGCCTGCTCGGGCCTCGCCGTCCTCCCCGCCCTCGCCGCGGCGCCTGCCGCGGCCCCCGAATCCAGCACTCCGCGGGCCGACTCGGCGGCGTACCAGCACCTGGTGGATGCCGCGAGCGCGGTCGTCGCAATCAAGGTGAAGGCGCTCGCGAACGCGCGCAGCAACGCGACACTCGGACAGGAGCGCACGGGCAGCGGCGTGCTCATCGCGCCGCAGGCGTTGGTGCTCACCATCGGCTACCTCATCCTCGAAGCGGACCAGGTGGAGCTCACCACCAGCAAGGGACGCACGGTCCCGGGAATCGTGACGGCTTATGACCACGCGACCGGCTTCGGCCTGGTGCGTCCGCTCACGCCCCTCGACGTGAAGGCGATCCCGCTGGGCTCATCGGCGAAGGTCGATGCGCTCGACCGGCTGCTCGTGGCGGCAGGCGGCGGCGAGGAAAGCCTCTCGGTCGCGACGGTGGTAGCGAAGCGTCAGTTCGCCGGCTACTGGGAATACCTCATCGAGGGCGCCATCTTCACCGCCCCGCCGCGTCCCGATTTCGGCGGCGCGGCATTGATCAATCGCGAGGGGCAACTGGTGGGGATCGGTTCGCTTTTCGTGATGGATGCGATGACGCCGGGCGAGCGGCTTCCCGGCAACATGTTCGTGCCGGTCGATCTGCTGAAGCCCGTGCTGGACGAGATGGTCGCGACCGGGCGGCAGAAAGGCGGCGCGCGGCCGTGGCTGGGCGTGAGCTCGGTCGAGCAGGACGGGCGCCTGCGCGTCTTGCGCGTCTCGGCGGACAGTCCGGCGGAGAAGGCGGGGCTCGCGGCCGGCGACATCATCCTGCAGATCTCGGGCAAGGGCGTCGAGCGCCTCGAGGACTTCTACAAGCGGCTCTGGTCCTCGGGCGCGCCGGGCGTGGAGGTCACGCTCAAGGTGCTCAAAGGCACCGACGTGCAGGACGTGAAGATCCAGTCCATCGACCGGTTCGAGATCATCCGAAAGAAACCGACGATCTGAGGCGCGCACTCGCGCGCCGGTGATCGTCGCCCCGGCGCAGGCCGGGGCCCAGGGTTACGCTTCCGCCTTTTCGCTGTACGACTGCCCACCGCCGTAGCTCGCGAGCTTCTGCACCGAGCCGCCGCGCTTCAGCTTCACCGCGCAGTACTTGAGCTCCGCGATCTTGC
>DATLEL010000155.1:0-4141 GCA_035525255.1 Usitatibacter sp. | reverse complement strand
GCGCGAGCGCGAAGCCTACCCGCGCCTCTACCAGGAATCCGCGGGCCGCCAGACGCGCGACAAGGCGATCACCATCCTGCAGGGGCGCTGCGTGGGCGGCTCCACCACGGTCAACTGGACCTCCAGCATCCGCACGCCCGCCTCGACCCTCAAGCAATGGCGCGAGGTCCACGGCCTCGATGGCATGACGGAAGCCGCCCTCGCGCCCTGGTTCGCGCGCATGGAGGAGCGCCTCGCCATCGCCCCATGGCCGGTGGCGCCCAACGAGAACAACGACATCCTGAGGCGCGGCTGCGCGAAGCTCGGCATTGCCACGGCCGCCATTCCGCGCAATGTGAAGGGCTGCTTGAACCTGGGCTACTGCGGCATGGGCTGTCCCACCAACGCGAAGCAGTCGATGCTGGTGACCACGTTGCCGGCGGCGCTCGACCGGGGTGCCACGCTGCTGCATCGCGCGCGCGTGATGGCGCTCGAGATTCGCGGGGACCGCGTGGTGGCGTGCGAGGTGCGCGGCATCGCCTCGGGTGGTGCGCATCCAGGCCCCCATCGGATCCGCCTGCGCGCAAGGCATTTCGTGCTCGCCGCGGGCTCGATCGGCACGCCCGCGATCCTGCTGCGCAGCTTCGCGCCCGACCCCTATGCGCTCGCCGGCCGGCGCACCTTCCTGCACCCGACGGTGGTGAGCGCGGCGGCCATGCCCGGAAAGGTCGAGGGTTACTTCGGCGCGCCGCAGACGATCTACTCCGACTACTTCCTCGAGGACACGCGTGCGGGCGCGGGCTTCAAGCTGGAAACGGGACCGACGCATCCGATCCTGGTGGGCATCACGCTGCCCGGCTTCGGCGCGCGCCACGCGCAGCTGATGGCGCAGCTGCCGAACCTGCAGGTGGTGATCGCGCTGATGCGCGACGGCTTCCACGACGATTCCGCCGGGGGGCGCGTGCTGTTGCGCTCCGATGGCACGCCGCTGCTCGACTATCCCATCGGCGAGCACCTGTGGACGGGCATGCGGCGCGCGCTGCTCACCATGGCCGAAATACAGTTCGCCGCGGGGGCGCGGCAGGTGATGCCCGCGCATGAAGCCGCGGCGCCGGTGGATTCGCTTGCGCAGGCACGTGCCGTCATCGAAGCGTTGCCCATGCGCACGCTCGGCATGCGAGTGATGTCCGCGCACGTGATGGGCGGCTGTCCCATGTCACCGGACGCTCGCCACGGCGTAGTGGATACCGCGGGCCGCCACCACCAGCTGCGGAACCTGTCCGTCCACGACGCGTCCATCTTTCCTACGAGCCTCGGCGCGAACCCGCAGCTGTCCATCTACGCGCAGGCGGCGCGGCTCACCCACTCCCTCGCCGAAGGTCTCGCCCGCACATGAACCGCCTGCTTCGCCGCACTCTTCTGCTCGCCTCCGCATTCCTGCCCTCGCTCGCCGTCGCGCAAGCCGAACGGGCCGCGCAAGCATTCGAAGTGATCCGCTCGGTGCTGCAGCATCCGCGCTGCCAGAATTGCCACATCCCGATCGATGCGCCGCTGCAGTTCAACGAAGGCCGCGTGCACCAGATGAACGTGAAGCGCGGACCGAAAGGACACGGCGCGGCGGCGATGGAATGCTCGGTATGCCATGGCGAGCAGAACCCGCCCGCGAGCTATGGGCTGCACGTCCCGCCCGGCGCACCGCGCTGGGCGCTGCCGCCTCCCGAAACCAAGATGGTCTTCAAGGACGTGAGCCCCGCCCAGCTCTGCCGAACGATCAAGGACCGCCGCGAGACCGGCGGCAAGGACCTGCAGGCGATGCTGGTCCACAACCGCGACGACAAGCTGGTGGGCTGGGGCTGGGAGCCGGGGCTCGGACGGGCGCCCGTGCACGTGCCGCGCGAGCAGTTCGTCGCCGCCTGGAAGGAGTGGATGGACCTGGGGGCGCCCTGCCCCGGTTGACCTCCTAGGCGATTGATCTTCAAGGAAATGTAACGCGCCGGTATAATCGGGGCTCTGCCACAAGCAGCCCCGAAAGGACTCGCCATGGGCGACAAGATCGCTCTCGAGAAGCGTTACGGCGCCACCAATTACGCGCCCCTGCCCGTCGTGCTGGAGCGCGGCGAAGGCGTCTGGCTCTGGGACGTCGACGGCAAGCGCTACCTGGACATGCTGTCCGCGTATTCGGCCGTGAGCTTCGGCTACGGCCACCCCAAGCTGGTGAAAGTGCTCGCCGAGCAGGCGCAGCGCCTTGCGGTCACCTCGCGCGCATTCCACAGCGCGACGTTGCCGCCCTTCCTCGCGAGGCTGTGCGAAGTGACCGGCATGGACCGCGCGCTTCCCATGAGCACCGGCGCCGAAGGCGTCGAGACCGCCATCAAGTGCGCCCGGAAGTGGGCCTACACGGTGAAGAAGGTGCCCGCGGGCCAGGCCGAGATCATCGTCTGCGCCGGCAACTTCCACGGCCGCACCTCGACCATCGTCGGCTTCTCCTCGGAAGCGCAGTACCGCGACCATTTCGGCCCGTACTCCACCGGCTTCAAGCCGGTGCCGTTCGGCGACGCCGCCGCGCTCGAGGCCGCCATCACGCCCTATACCGCGGCTTTCCTGGTGGAACCCATCCAGGGTGAGGCCGGCATCATCGTGCCGCCCGAGGGTTACCTGACCGCGTGCGCGCGCATCTGCCGCGAGCGCAACGTGCTGCTGATCGTGGACGAAGTGCAGACCGGCCTCGGCCGCACCGGCAAGGTGCTCGCCTGCCACCACGAAGGCGTGAAGCCCGACGGCATCATCCTCGGCAAGGCGCTGGGCGGCGGATTGATCCCGGTTTCGGCGTTCTGCGCGCGCGAGGAAGTGATGTGCGTATTCAAGCCCGGCGACCACGGCAGCACCTTCGGCGGCAACGCGCTGGCCGCGGCGGTGGGCCTCGCCTCGCTGGAAGTGCTGCACGACGAGAAGCTCGCCGAGCGCTCGGCGGTGATGGGCGCCTACCTGCTGGAGCGCCTGCGCGCGATCGCGAGCCCGGTAGTGACCGACGTGCGCGGCAAGGGCCTGCTGATCGGCCTCGAGCTGGACCCGAAGCACGTCTCCGGGCGCCAGTTCGTGGAGACGCTGCTCAAGCATGGCGTCCTCAGCAAGGACACCCACGGCACGGTCGCGCGCTTCGCGCCCCCGCTCATCGTCCAGCGCGAAGAGCTCGACTGGGCGGTGGACCGGATCCGCGACGCGCTGCGCGAATACGGCCCGGTGTACGAGCGCGCCGCCTAGCGGCGGTAGTCCTTGCGCACCGCGGGGTTGAGGCGCTCGATGTCGGCCTTCACCTGCTCCTTGCTGCGCTCGTAGACGATCTCGCGCCCCATCACGCTGCCCGCGTAGGCGAGCCCGTTGCGCGTGGGCGAGAGGTCGCAACGCACGCTGTGCACCCCTTCCCCCAGCACCACCTGGATATGCTCGACGCGCTTGTTGAGCACGACCACCTCCAGCGTCTGGCCGTTCTCCATCTTCACCTTGATCTTCTCGTCGTTCATGCCCGCAGCTTCACGTTCTTGACCGGCAGGGTGCGCACCGGCTTTCCCGTCGCCGCGTAGATGGCATTCAGCACCGACGGCCCGACGACGCAGATGGTCGGCTCGCCGACGCCGCCCCAGAAATCCATCGTCGGCACCAGCACCGTCTCGACCTTCGGGAAGTCGGCGAGGGTGAGCACGCGGTAGTTGTGGAAATTGCTCTCCACCACGCGCCCGTCTTTGATGGTGTTCTCGCCGTAGAGCGTGGCCGAGAGGCCGTAGGCGACCGAGCCCTCTACCTGCGCGGCGATCTGCTCCGGATTCACGGTGTGGCCGCAGTTGAGCGCCAGCACCAGGCGATGCACCTTGAGCTCGCCCGCGTCGCTCACCGAGACTTCGGCCACGGCGGCGGAGTAGCTGTAGTAGCCCATGAACTGCGCGATGCCGCGATGCACGCCCTTCGGCAGCGGCTTGCCCCACCCGGCCTTTTCCGCCGCGGCGTCCAGGACCGCGAGGTGCTTGGGATGCTTTGCCATGAACTGGCGCCGGAATTCCAGCGGGTCCTTGCCCGCCGCCTTCGCCACCTCGTCCATGAAGCACTCGACATAGATGCCGTTCTGGTTGGTGTTCACGCCGCGCCACGGGCCCACCGGCACGTGGGT
>DATLEL010000150.1:0-14534 GCA_035525255.1 Usitatibacter sp. | reverse complement strand
GGCATAGACCGCGACGCGCACACGAGCCTTACCTAATCAAATCCTCGAGGATCCAATGATCACTACCAAATTCTTCAGTGCCGCCCGTTTGAGCCGCGTGCTCACGGGAGGGGCGGCGCTCGCGTTCGCTGCGGCGATCTCATCGATCGCACCGGCCACCGCGCTCGCGCAAGGCAAGGCCAATTTCAACGGCGGCACCGGTTGCGCCAACTTCACGACGTTCACCTATGACGCCGCGACCAACACGCTCACGCTGAATTGCTCCGGCGGCGGTGGCGGCACCGGCCCCAGTGTCTACTCCGTGGTGCCGGGTCCGCTCAGCGTCACGCGCAACACCGACATCTCGACGGTCATCACGCGCAGCGGCGGCGCCGCGGTCGCGGAAACGCTGACCATCACGCACGAAGCCGGCGGCATCTCGGGATGGAACTTCAACGGCAACTTCACCGGCTCGCAGACGATCAACTTCGCCGCCGGCGAGTTCAGCAAGACCCTCAATTTCTATTCGGGCCCCACGGACGGTTGGCTGCGTTTCACGCTGGCCTCGGTCGCAAGCTCGGTCGGCAGCACCGCGAGCGGCGCGCAGACGATCAACGTCGCGGGGGAGAAGCCGGTGGTGCCTCCGGTGGGCGGCGTGCCGGGCTGCTCGACGACGGCGAACTACATCAACGAATTCACCGTCACCGGGCAGAAATTCACCTACAGCCTGAAGCCGGGTGAAACCGCGGCCACGTCGGTCATCGCGAAAGCCGGACTGAACACCGAGCTCTCGACGAGTGACACCGTGAACACGCCCCCGGGCTCCGACCACGAGATCACGCTGACCAAGTGCCCCGGCGACTTCTCGTCCACCGTGGCGCCGTTCTGCCGCCTCAAGTCGCTATACAAGGGCGGCGTGATCCGGACCTCGAGCTACGGATTCCCGGACTACTATTGCCAGCTGACCCCCGGCGACAAGTACTACATGAACATCCGCCAGGTGAACTACTACGAAAGCGCCATCAACTCGTGCACCAATGCGTCGTGCGAGATCAAGGTCCAGATCCAGGGCTACTAGACCGCCACAGCGTCATCACCGCCCGCGCGATGTTCGCGCGGGCGGTTTCTTTTCAGGAGTCCGAAACATGAGATTCGCGATCGCAATCGCCGGCGCGTTGCTGGCCGGGACGGCCTGCGCTGCCACGCCCGACCCCAAGGCGGTGATCCTCGAGAACGGCACGCAGAAGATCACCGTCGAGGATTTCGACGCCGCGATGACCCGGTTCCCCGAGAACCTGCGCGACACCGCGCGCGCGAGCGGAGAGACCATCCTCAAGTTGATCGACGCGTTGTTCGTGAACCGCGTCCTCGCCCAACGCGCGCGTGACGCGGGCCTTGATCGCGATCCCGTGGTGCAGAAGCGGATCGAGCAATTGGTGGAGGGCTTCCTCGCCGGCAAGTACCTGGAGACCCTCGACAAGCGCACCGTGGTGCCGGACCTCGAGGCGCGGGCATTCGAGCTGTATACGGCCGACCCGAAAAAATACCTGGAGCCGGCGACGGCGTCCGTGTCGCACATCGTGGTGTCGCTCGTCGGTCGCACGCCGGAGCAGGCGCGCGAGCGCGTGCTCGAGGCCCGCGCGAAGCTGGAGGCGGGGGAGCCGCTGGAGGCCGTGGCGCGCGCGTATTCGGATGACCGCACGCCACGCCCGGCCGCGGGTCAGCTCGGCACGGTGAAGCGCTCGGACCTCGAGGAGCCGCTCGCGGACGCCGCGTTCTCCATGGAGTCCGGCAAGTGGAGCGCGCCCATCTCCACGCGCACCGGCATGCACATCGTCCGGGTCGCGGATCGCAAGGCCGAGCGCCAGCTTCCCTTCAAGGACGCGAAGGCCGCGATCGTCGAGGAGCAGGCCGACAAGTTCCGCAAGGCCGCGATCGAGAAAGAGATCAACGCCGTGCGCAACAACCCCGCGAACGTGATCGATCGTGACCGGGTCGAGGCGCTCAAGTCCAGGATCGACCCGGCGCTGCTCGACAAGGCGCAGCGCGACGCGGTCGACAAGATCCAAACGCAGCAACGCTGACGGTGGCCGCCGGGACTTCCGGGCCCGTTGCCTCGACCGCCGTCGCGCTGCGCGCCGCCGCCGAAAGCCTGCGCGCCGGGCGCTCCGACGAGGCATTGCGCGCGGCGCAGGAGGTGCTGCAGGCAGTCCCGCACGAGCCTGCGGCCCTGCGCCTCGCCGGCGTGGCGCTCATGCGCCTGGGGCGCGTTGGCGAGGCCGTGGAAGCCCTCCGAGGGGCAGTGCGCCTGGTCCACGCCGCGGCGTTGGCGAACCCGATGGATTACGACGCAAGCCAACGGGTCGTCACCTGGGTCGCCGAGCAGGTCCCGGCCATTCCGCCCCCACCAGCAGGGGTCACCGCGCCGTCACGCGACCCGGCGAGCCCATGGAGACGCGTGACCGTGGGCTTCTGCAGCATCGACCCGGCGCGCGAGGAGCGTGCCCGCCGCGGCATCGCCGCCGCGCTGTCCCCGGCGCCCTGCGAATTCGAAGTCATTCACGATCCCCCCTCGCTGGCGGAAGGCTTCAATCGCATCGTGGAGCGGGCCTCGGGCGATCTCCTCATCCTCTGCCATGACGATATCGAGGTGCTGTCCCCACGGCTGGACCTGGCGCTGCAGCGTGCGCTCTTGTCCGCGGAGGTGGTGGGTGTCGCGGGCAGCCAGCGCGTGGCCGGGCCCGCGGTGCTCTGGGCGGGTCATCCGCACATCCACGGATGGGTGACCTATCCTCGTGGCACTGAGCTGGAAGTGGCGCCCCTCAGCCTGCGAAGCGGCGTCATTCCCGGCATGCAATCCCTGGACGGCGTCTTCATGGCGATGCGCCCGGAAACCGCGCGGGCGATCCGCTTCGACGCGGGCGCATTCGACGGCTTCCACTTCTACGACCTCGATTTCAGCTATCGCGCCCACCTCGCGGGGCTGCGCCTGGCCGTCAGCACGGACATTCTCCTCGCCCACGCCTCGGAAGGGTCGTTCGACGAAAGCTGGCGCAAGTACGCCGAGCGCTTCCGCGCCAAATATCCCTCGCTGTCGCAGCCGAAGGGCGATCCCCACTGGTATGGCGCGCGGGTGGCTTCGGTCTCGAACGCCATCGCCTTTTACGACGAGCTGCGCGCGCTCCATGGGAGTGCCGCGGCGAACGGAAACGCACCATGAATGAAGAGTTGTTGCGCCAGGCGCGCGAGATGCACCGCGCGGGCCGCCTGTCGGAGGCGCTCGGCGCCTACCGGCAGCTCACCGCGGAGGAGCCGGAGCAGGCGGAGCTTTGGCGCCTGCGCGCCATGGCCGAGCACCAGCACGGCCGCCCGGGCGAAGCGCGCGACAGCATCAGGCGCGCGATCGACCTGCAGCCCCAGCATGCGCAAGCCCACCTCGTGCTGGGCCACATCGCCGAGGACCTGGATGACACCGCCCAGGCCGAAGCAGCGTTCCGCAGCGCGACCTTCATGGATCCGCAGTGGGCCCCCGCGTGGAGCGCCCTCGGCACGCGCCTCCTCGACCAGGGCGACGTCACCGAGGCGCTGGCCTGCTTCCAGAAGGCGGTGGAACTGTCGCCGACGATGGTGCGCTCCTGGAACAACCTCGGCATGGCGCAGCTCTCGCTCGAGCGCATCGACGACGCCGTGCGCGCGTTCAACCATGCCATCGGCCTCGATCCGCGCTACGCGCTGCCGCATTTCAACCTGGCACGCGTGCACGAGCTGCGCGGTGAAGCCGATCGCGCACTCGCGAGCGCCAGGCAAGCAGTCAGCCTCGACCCGCGCCACGTCGACGCGCGCCTCCTGGTCGGCGACATCAGCCGCCGCAATCGCGATGCGAAGACGGCCGAGGAAAGTTATGCGGCCGCGGCGGCGCTCGCGCCAGCCGCCACGAAGCCTTTCACCGCGCTCGCCGACCTCTACTGGGAAATCGGCCGCGTGGACCAGGCGCAAGCGCTATACCGCCAGGTGGAGAGCCGTCATCCCGGGAGCTACAAGGCCGCGCTGGGAAGCCGTTTGCTGCTGCCGGCGGTGTACGACGGCCTCACGCACCTGCAGGAGAGCCGCGAGCGTTACGCGCGCGGGCTGGAGGAGCTGCACGAGATCACCGATCGCTTCCACTGGAAGCGGCCGGCCGACGCGTTGTCCGAAGCGCGCTGGACCAATTTCTACCTTGCCTACCAGGGAGGACACGACCGGCCGCTGCAGGAGCGTTTCGGCGACATCGCCTCGCGGGTCATCGGCAGTTCGGCGCGGCAGTGGATGGAGCCCCCGGCACGGCGTGCGGGCGCGGGACGCATCCGCGTCGGCTTCTTCAGCTATTTCTTCTTCAACTGCACCGCGGGGCGCTACTTCGCGAGCTGGATCCACGGCCTCGATCGCGAGCGCTTCGAGTCCTTCGTCTACTACACCAACCCGTGGATTGCGGACGACACCCGCGCCATCGCCGGCTCGGCCTCCACGTTCCGCCATCTCCCCGGACGTCCGCTCGACGTGATCGCGCGCCAAATTCGCGCCGACCAGCTCGACGTGCTGGTCTACCCGGAGCTCGGCATGAATTCGGACACGTTCACCCTCGCCACGCTGCGGCTGGCAACGGTGCAGGTCGCGGGATGGGGACATCCGACCACCAGCGGGCTGCCGAGCATCGACTGGTTCCTCTCCAGCAGCGAGATGGAGCCCGAGGGCGCCCAGGCCCACTACAGCGAGAAGCTTGCGCTCCTGCCGGGGCTCGGCACGCGCTACGCGCGCCCCACGGGCGAGGAAGAGGGCACGCGCGCCGACTTCGGCCTTCCCGACGACAAGCACCTCTACCTGGTGCCGCAATCGGTGTTCAAGATCCATCCCGACAACGACGCGCTCATCGCGGAAGTGCTGGCGCAGGACCCGCAAGGGCGCGTCGTCATGTTCGCCGCGAACCACGACGCGCTCACCGATCGTTTCGTCGCCCGCGTCGGCATGGAGCTGCGCAAGCGCGGCCTGGAAGTGAAGGATCGCCTGATCTTCCTGCCGTACATGACCCACGGCGCCTACCTGCGCCTGAACCGCCTCTGCGACGTGATGCTCGATACGGTGCACTGGTCCGGCGGCAACACGTCGCTCGATGCACTGGCGGGCGGCTTGCCGGTGATCACGCTGCCGGGCGAGCTCATGCGCGGACGCCAGAGCCTCGGCATGCTGCGCATGCTGGGCGTGCCGGAGTTGGTCGCAACCGATCGCGGCGACTATGTCCGCCGCGCGGTGGAGATCGCGCGCGAGCCCGAGCGCCGGGCCGCGGCCTCCGCCACCATCCTCGCCAACCTGGACCGGATGTTCGGGCGCGAGGAGCCGGTGCGCGCGTTCAACGACTTCCTCGCGGGGGTGGGGCGACTATAATCCGCCCCATGATGCGGCAAGCCCGGACGGCCGGCGCGATCCTCTTCCCCTGGAGCCATCGCTGGCTGCTGTGGTCATTCACGCGCCGCGAGATCCTCGATCGCTACACGGGCTCCCTCGCCGGGGCCGCATGGGCGCTCGCGCATCCGCTGGCGCTCCTCGCGATCTACGCGTTCGTGTTCACGACGGTGTTCCGCGTGCAGTTGCCGCCGGGGTCGAGCAGCGTGAGCTACACCGCGTTCGTCGCCGTCACGCTGTGGCCGTGGCTCATGTTCTCCGACGGCGTGCAGCGCGGCATGGGCGCCATCCAGGCGAACGCGGCGCTCATCCGCAAGGTCGCGTTCCCGCACCGGCTGGTGGTGTTCGCCAACGTGCTGTCGAGCTTCGCCGTGCACGCGCTCGGCTTCGCCGTGGCGATGCTCACGTTGCGCCTGCTGGGCGAGCCGCTATGGCTCGGCCGCGCGCCCGCGGTGGCGTTCGTGCTGCTGACGCTCCTCATCGGCACGCTGGGCGTCTCGGCGATGCTGGCCGCGGTGCAGGTTCTGGTGCGCGACGTGAGCCAATTGGTAGGCGTGCTGCTGACGCTGCTCTTCTATGCGACGCCGGTGTTGTACCCGGTCTCGCTCGTGCCCGCCGGCATGCGCCCGTGGCTGCGCGCGAACCCGCTCACGCCGCTGCTGGAGCGGATGCGCGAGATCCTCATCAACGGCTCCGCGCTCGCGCCCGGCGACCTGTGGATGCTGGTGGTGGCGGTCGCGATCTTCGCTGCCGGCCTGTGGGTCTTCGAGCGCCTGTCGCCGTTCTTCGAGGATTTCCTCTGATGGCGTCGCTGCCGCGATTGCAGCGCGAGGCCGATCCCGATGCGCCGGTCCTCATCCGGCTTGAAGGCATCGGCAAGGATTTTCCCAAGGTGGAGACCGCGGGGCGCCGCGTCTCGACGCTGCTCAAGCTGCTGGTGGGCGCGGGGGAGCTGCCGCACTTCCGCGCGCTCGACGGCATCGACCTCACCCTCAAGCGCTCGGAATCGGTCGGCCTCATCGGCGGCAACGGCGCCGGCAAGAGCACGCTGCTGAAGATCGTCGCCGGCGTCGTGAAGCCCACGCGCGGCTCGGTGCAGGTGAACGGCCGCGTCTCGGCGCTGCTCGAGCTCGGCAGCGGCTTCCATCCCGACTACACCGGGCGCGACAACATCTTCCTCGCGGCGGCGCTGATGGGCCTCACGCGCGCCGAGACGCGCGAGCGCGTGGACGAGATCATCGCCTTCGCCGACATCGGCTCCCACATCGACGACCCGCTCAAGCACTACTCGTCGGGGATGGTGGTGCGGCTCGGATTCGCGGTGGCCTCGGCGCTGCGCCCCGAGGTGCTGATCACCGACGAGGTGCTGGCGGTGGGCGACGAATCGTTCCAGCGCAAGTGCATCCGCTGGATGGAGCGCTTCCTCGGCGACGGCGGGACCCTTCTTTTCGTCTCCCACAGCATGTACCACGTGCAGACGCTCTGCAGCCGCGCGTTGTGGCTGGAGGAGGGCCGCGCGCGGGCCTTTGGTGACAGCTTCGACGTGACCCAGGAATACCTCGCGTGGCACGAGCAGAAGCAGCGCGCGGAAAGCCCGGGCGCGCACGTGGTGCCGCCCTCGATGCCGTCGATCCGCAAGGTGTGGATCGGCCGCGCCGACGGCGAGGCGTGCGAGGCGTTCAACCAGGGCGAGGACGTCGTGGTGCGCGGCCTCGCGTATTCCCCCGACGGCCGCGCGCCGGTGATCCTCGCCGGCGTGGTGCGGGCCGACGGCTCCGCGGTATTCGGCACGCACTCGAACGAATCCGGCTTCGAGCCGGTCGCCGTCGGCGATGGGCTCTTCAGCTTCCAGATGATCCTGCGCTCGGTTCCGCTGGTGCCGGGAAAGTATGGTTTCCGTTCCCACGCCCTCGATCCCGAGGGCCTGCGGCTCTTCGATACGGTGGAGACGCCGTTCGTCGTGAAGGGGCGCAGCCGCGACTACGGCATCGTGCAGCTGCCCCACGAATGGTCGGCGGGCACTCCGCTGCCGCGCGACTAGACGATCTTCCAGCCGTGGCGCGCGAAGAAGCGCCACGCGGACCGCGCGAACCACGCCACGTGCCGCCATCCCTTGCGCGCGGCCTCGCCGCCGTGATGCACGATGCGCGTGCGCGGCTGGTAGGCGACCTTGGACTCGCGCCCGATGCGCACACTCAGGTCGTAGTCCTCGAAATACATGAAGAAGCGCGGGTCGAACCCGCCGAGGCGCGCGAGCAGCGCCGTCCTCACCAGCATGAAGCAGCCGCTCGCCAGCGGCACGCCGGTGACCAGCTCGCTGCCGAGCGCGTCGCGCATCTCGTAGCGATCGAGCGCCGCGGCGAAGCGCCGCCGCAGGGGCGCGGGCGCGAAGCCGCGCAGGAACAGCACCCACACCGAGGGGTAGCGCTTGCAGAGATACTGGGGAGCGCCGTCGTCGCCGGTGACCGCGGGGGCGAGGAGTCCCACCCCGGGATGCTCCTGCAGGGTGGCGATGGCGGTCGCAAGCGCATCGCGTGCGAGCTCCACGTCGGGATTGAGGATCAGATGGAGCTCGGAGCCCAGGCGACCCAGCACCACGTTGTTGCCACGCCCGTAGCCCACGTTGCCGTGCCCTGCCACCAGCTCGAGCGCGCCGGCGGCCGGTGGCCAGGCCTGCAACGCCTCGCGCAACGGCGCCCGCGCCTCGTCGGGGCCGTTGTCCACCACGTAAAGGGAAGCCGCTCGCAACAGGCCGCGCGCGCGCGCTTCCTCGATCGCCGCCGCGAGCGACGCGAGCGCGCGCGCCAGCAGGCGCGGGTCGCTGCGGTAGGTGACGATGGTGGCGCTGAGGGAGACGGCCGTCATGCCGCGAGGGTAGCCGCTCGCGCCGCCCCGCTCAAGCGCGCTAGAACGCGAAACGCGTGATGTTCTTCGTGCCCGAAGCGCCGTTCACGCTCCACGCGAACGTGCCGGTGCTGTGGCTGCTGAAGGTGAGCGTGGCCGTGCCGACGTCGCTGCGCCGTACCTGCTGCGGATCGAAGCTGCCATTCTGCGACGGCCCATTCACGACCTGCAGCGTCGCGGTATAGGTGTTGTCCGCGGTCCAGCTGCCCGAGGAGAACGTGTACCAGGTGCGCTTGCCCTGCCCGTCGTACGTGTACCAGACGCCGAACATGACCTTCGACGGGTGCTGGACCAGGTTGAGCCCCCAGCCGTCCTCGGACGCGCCGCCCCACCACAGCGCGGTGAAGTCGTCGGTCGGGCCGGGCGCGGTCGTCCCCGACGCGGTGCCGAGGTATTGCGAGATGTGCGGGTATGCCACGTCGAAGCGCGAGAAATTATCGGTCCCGGTGGGATTGCTGCAGAGCGCGGTGCCGCCCCACAGACCGCCGCGGAAGAGGTACTGCGCGCCGCTGGGCGTGGCGGTCGAAGTCCAGAGCCCGGCGCCGCTGCTTCCCGGCTCGGTGGTGCCGCTTTGCCAAAGAACTTCGATGAACGAGCCGCCGCCGCGGCCCACGTCGGACAGCGTCTCGAAGCCGCGCACGCTGCCCTGGGAGACCTTCTTCAGGTCGCCTTCGGGATGGTGCACGGTGATGACGCTCGCGCCCGCCCCCACGGTGTTGGCGTCCCAGCCCGAATAGAACGCGTACGACGGCGGCGAGTTATTGAGGCGCAGGAACAGCGCGTCGTTCTGGTCATCGCTGTACAGGTAGGTCGCGCCGCCCGAGACCTGCGTCCAGTTAGCACGCGGCGAGGAAGTGCCGTGGCCGTTCACGCAGGCCGCTGCCTCGAAACCCCACAGGGTCGTGAGCGTATTCGCGACCACCTGCATCTGCGCCGGCGTCTTGTAGGGCGGGTTGGAATTCTCGAAGCAATGGTTGGCGGAATAGAGCCAGGGAATCTGGCTCGAGCTGTCGTTGTCGTTCAGCAGCGTGCCGGTGCAGAGCGCCGTGATCGCGCCGTCGTTGAATACCAGCTGCGAGACCGACTCGGCCACGCTCTGGAACGCGCCGTTGGATTGCAGCGCCGAGCAGGGCACGTCGACGTTGCACGAGCCCGCGTCGCCGATATCCTGCAGCCGCTTGCGGAATCCGCTCGACGGCGTGGTGAGGAGGTGCGAAGCGGAAAGCACGCGCAGGCCGAGCTTGCGCGGGTCCTGCGCCTCCGGCACGAAGAACTCGACGGTCTGCGTGCTGCCTTCGGTGATCGGGGTCCACCACGGGCCGGTGCGGTCGCGGATGTCGCCCACGCGCACCGGGCCTTCCACGCGCGCCAGCTCGGCCGAGCCGCGGACCGAAATCTCGACGCCGCCGGGAACGCCGGTGAGGTCGATCGAGAGGCGCAGCGCTTCCGCCTCGGGCGACGTGACCGCGACATGCGCAACGCTGCCGCCTTCGACGCCGCGCCATTGCAGCTGCGCTCCCGAAGGCGCGGCGACCTCATGGCCCCGCACCACGCCGATGGCGAGGCGCCGTGGCGTATTGCCTCCCGCCATCTGGGGAACGCGGCGATTCGCTTCGCGCACTTGCGCGATCTCGCCCTCGCCCAGCTCGGGCAATACAACGCGGGCCGCGGGGGCATCCGGAAGCCGCAGCTGGGCCGCGGCGACGGCCTTGGGGGCCTTCGAGGGCTCGCCCAGGACGACGGGCTGCTGGGCGAGCGCAGAGAACGCGGAAAGCAGCGTCGCGAGCGCGGCGCCACGGAAGAATCGTATGTCCATGGACCTGGAGGTTTTCGCCCATTTCGGGCCTATTGCTGGGACCTTCAAAATCCCCGTGAGTTCATTGATTCCATGGGAATTTCAGGGTCCCACGACGCTTGACGCAGGGGTCGCGAACTGCAGGCGGTGCAGCCCTGCGTAGAGGCCGCCGGCGGCGAGCAAACGCGCATGGGTACCCTGCTCCACCACGCGCCCTGCGGACATCACCACGATGCGGTCGGCGCGCTCGATGGTGGACAGCCGATGGGCCACCACCAGCGTGGTGCGCCCCTTCATCAGCTCTTCCAGCGCCGCCTGGACCGCGCGCTCGCTCTCGGTATCCAGCGCCGAGGTAGCCTCGTCCAGCAGCAGCACCGGCGCGTCCTTGAGCAGCGCACGCGCGATGGCGATGCGCTGCCGCTGGCCGCCCGACAGTCGCGCGCCGTTCTCCCCGATGGGCGTGTCGAGGCCCTGGGGGAGCGTGCGGATGAACTCCATCGCATGGGCGGCCTCGGCGGCACGCTCCACCTCCGCCCGCGCGAGCTCCGGGCGTCCGTACGCGATGTTGGCGGCCACGGTGTCGTTGAACAGCACCACGCTCTGCGAGACCAGCGCGATCTGGCGGCGCAAGCTTTCCAGCGTGAGTGATTCGAGCGGGTGCCCGTCGAGCGTAATGCGACCCGACTGCGGGTGGTAGAAGCGCGGCAGCAGGTGGATCAGCGTCGACTTGCCGCTGCCCGACGGACCCACCAGCGCCACCGTCTCGCCCGGGGAAATCTCGAGGCTCACGTGGTCCACCGCCTCGCGCGCGCCGCCGCGATAGGTGAGGCTCACTCCTTCCATGCGAATGGCGCCGCGGGCCCGTGCGAGCGCTACTGTGCCGCGGTCCTCCTCGCCCGGCTCGTCCACCAGGCCGAACACGCTCTCGCACGCGGCGAGCCCCTTCTGCAGGTGCTCGTTGATTCCCGTGAGCCGCTTCAGGGGTTGGAGCAGCATGCCGGTGGCCGCGATGAACTGCACGAAGCTCCCGGCATCGGTGGATCCGGCGAACGCCTGCCCGGCGGCGAAGTAGATGATCGCCGCGATGGCGCAAGCGACGAAGAATTGCGTCACCGGTACCGTGCCGGCGGCGGCGGTGGCGTGCTTCATGTGGAAGCGCCGCAGCGCGTTTGCGGCGCGCTCGAAGCGCTGCTGCTCGTAGCGCTCGCCGCCGAAGACGCGCACCACGCGCTGGTTGGTGATCGACTCGTCGAGCACCTCGGCCACGCCGCCGATGGCGTTCAGGCTCTCGCGGCTCATGCCCCGCAGCCGGCGGCTGAAGAGGCGCACCGCCCACGCGAGCGGCGGGATGACGAGGAAGGTGATGAGGGTGAGCTTCCAGTTCGACATGAGCAGGATGGTGACCAGCGCCACGATGGTCACCGTGTCGCGCACCGCGACCGTGAGCACGCTGGTGGAGGCCTCGGCGAGGTTGTTCACGTCGTTGGTGAACTTGGCCACCAGCTTCGCGGTGACGTTCTGGTCGAAGAACGGCGGCGGCAGGCGCAGGATCTTGTCGAACATGGCGCGGCGCAGGTCGAGGACGACCTTGCTCGCCACCCACTGCGAGCTGTAGCCCGCGGCGAAGCTGGCGAGGCCGCTCACCAGGAAAATGGCGACCACGGCGAGGGGCAGCAGCAGTGCCAGCTCGCGGTTGTGGCGCACGAAGAGCTCGTCGATCAGCGGGCCGGTGAGCTTCACGATGGAGGCGTCGGCGAGGCCGCCGACGATCATCGCAACGATGCCGCCCGCGAGCGCGCCCCGGTATGGCCAGACGTGGCGCAGGAGGCGAACGTAGAGCTGCCGGCTGCCCGGTCCCTGGGGATTCATGGCGCCATTATCGCCGAGCAACCGCCCGCGGTCGCCGTGAGATACTTTCGGCCTCCATGCACGCGTCACCCGCAAGTTCCATCGCCTCCCGATGTGCGGCCTGAGCGGCTTCGTCGACCCGCGCGCGGGGACGGACGCGGGCTCGGTGCTGCGGAGGATGAACCGCACGCTCGCGCATCGCGGCCCCGACGCCGAAGGGTATTTCGAGCAAGGGGCGGCGCACCTCGGCCACCGCCGGCTGTCCGTGATCGACATCGCCTCGAGCCAGCAGCCGATGGCGAGCGCCGATGGCCGCTACACGCTGGTCTACAACGGCGAGCTCTACAACTTCCGCGAGCTGCGCTCCGAGCTGGAGGGCCTCGGCCGCGCGTTCCGCACGCGCGGTGACACCGAGGTGCTGCTGCAGGCCATCGAGCAGTGGGGCGAGGCAGCGCTCGCGAAGCTGCGGGGAATGTTCGCCTTCGCCATCTGGGACGCGCGCGAGCAGGTGCTGTTCGCCGCGCGCGACCACCTCGGGGTCAAGCCGCTGCACTACTTCTGGGATGGCACGCTGCTCGCGTTCGCTTCCGAGCTGAAGGCGCTCATCGCCCATCCGGGCGTGCCGCGCCAGATCGACCTGGACGCGCTGTCGCTCTACCTGGAGGCACAGTACATTCCCGCGCCGCGCACCATCTGGAGCGCCGTGCGCAAGCTGCCGGCGGGCCACGCGATGGTGCTGCGCGACGGCAAGCTGCGCGAGTACCGCTACTGGAATCCCGACTACTCGGTGAAGCCCGCCTGGGATGAAGCGGAGTCCCTCGCGCGGCTGGAGGACGAGCTGCGCCGCTCGGTGGATTCGATGCTGGTGGCCGACGTGCCCCTCGGCGCCTTCGTCTCCGGCGGCGTCGATTCCAGCCTGGTGGCGGCACTGATGACGCAGCAGTCGCGCGCGCCGGTCGAGACCTTCAACCTCGGTTTCGCCGACGACCGCACGCAGAGCGAGCACGAGGAGGCGGCGGCGGTCGCGCGCCACCTCGGCAGCCGCCACCACGCGCTGATGGTCACGCCCGCCGACGTGCTGCAGGCATTCGACGGCTGGGTGGACGTGTTCGACGAGCCCTTCGGCGACCAGGCGGCGATGCCGACGATGCTGCTCGCGCGGCTCACGCGCCAGCACGTGACCGTGGCGCTCACCGGCGAGGGCGCGGACGAGCTCTTCGCGGGCTACGGCAATTACGCGAAGCGCGTGCGCGAGGAGCGCATCACCGGGCCCCTCGGCGCCCGTTTCTCGCCACTTCCGGCGCTGGTTCGCCACCTGCCGGAGGTGATCGCGCGCGACCGCATGGTGAAAGCGATCGGCCTGCCGCGAGCGCAGCGCTACGCGACCATCCCCAACGTGTTCGCCGCCGAGGTGCAGGGCTCGCTCTACTCGCAGGCATTCCTCGACCGCCGCCGCGAGCGCATCGCGGAGTACGCCGGGCGGCTCTACGAGCAATGCAATGCGCGCGACTACATCGAGAAGATCATGTACGTGGACATGGGCCTCTGGCTCCCCGACGACCTGCTGGTGAAGGTCGACCGCGCCACCATGGCCCACTCCCTCGAGGCACGCGTGCCCTACCTCGACCATCGCTTCGTCGAGTTCGCGGCGCGGCTCGATCCCGCGCTCAAGCAGAAAGGCGCCACGCGCAAGTACCTGCTGAAGAAGCTGGCGGAGAAATTCCTGCCTCGCGATATCGTGCACCGTCCGAAGCAGGGGTTCGTCATGCCGCTCACGGACTGGCTCGCGGCGGGCCTGCGCGAGCGCATGGAGAGGAGCCTCGGCGCGGGCGGGCTCGAGCGGCGCGGCCTCTTCCGCGCCGGCGCGCTGCCGCGCTTGCTGGCGGAGCATCGCGCCGGACGGCGCAATCACGCCGGCCGCCTCTGGGCGCTCACCGTCCTCGAGGCGTGGTTCGAGCGGCATGCGCCGGAGTTCTCCCTCTAGGCGATGGCGAGCGCGCCGGGGAAGGTGCTGGTGATGGAGCTCGCGGGGCTGGGCGACAACGTCCACCTGCTGCCGGCGCTATGGGAATTGCGCGACCACTGGCCCGCGACGGAGCTCCACGTCATGGTGAATGCGCACGTAGCCGCCCTGTTCGGGCTGGCCCCGTGGGTGGATCGCACCTGGGCCTATCCGCGCCCTCGTCCGTCACTGGCCAGCAGCCTCGACTGGACGCGGCGCCTGCGCGCCGAGCGTTTCGACTGCGTCATCAATACCACCGGCTCCGATCGCTCGTCGCTCATCACGCGTGGCACCGGCGCACCGATGCGCATCGGCCGCCGCCCCGCCGACGGCGGCCCGCCGGGCTGGGCATGGCTCTTCACGCAGGTGGTCGACGAGCCGCATTACCGTGAGCCGATGTACCTGCAGAAGCGCAACTTCATGGCCACCGCGCTGCTCGGTCCCGGGCGCCGCTTCGCCGGCGAGCCGCGCTTCCACGTCGCGATCGATCCTGCGCTGCGGCGCGCGGCCGGCATCACGGCGGCCGACGAGGGCAAATACATCCACTTGAGCCCGTGCACCACCGCGGCC
>DATLEL010000148.1:0-4133 GCA_035525255.1 Usitatibacter sp. | reverse complement strand
GGCCACCGCGCCGATCACGCGCGCGGTTTCCGACGTCGGGTGCACGAGGTCGTCGATCAGCGCATTCACGCAATGGATCTGCGCGCGCCAGAAGCCGCGCACGTCGCTCATCTCGGCGCGCTGCTTGAGCTTGCCCTCCTTGCCGACCTTCTGGCGCAGCCGCGCGAGCTCCTCGGCCATGCGCTCGTTCAGCTCCACCACCTCGTTGAAGGTCTCGGCGATCTTGCCCTGCATGCCGCTCCAGTCGATCGGCAGGCGCACGGAGCTGTCGCCATGCTTGAGTGAGGTGAGCGCCTCGAGGAGCAGCCGCGATTCATCCTGGGGCACCGGGGCCGAAGCCGGCGGCGGGGAGGACGGGCCGCGCACGGCCTTCCTGCCCTTCCTGTCGTCATCGCGCACCCGCTTGCGCGTGGCCACTGCCGAACCGGTTTCCTTCATGGTCTTGGTCTCTTTCATCTCAGTCGTGTCCTTCCTGGGACGCTCCCAGGTAGCGCTCGATGGTGCGGACCTGGTCGTCGATGTTTCCGCGCAGCTTGCCGATGGCGCGCTTCACGCCGGCTTCGTCGAGCTTGCCGGACTCCATCAGGTGGAGCCATCCGGCCATGGCGGAGAGCGGCGTACGCAGCTCGTGCGACAGGGATCGCGCCACGTCCCGCGGCAAGCCCGGGCTCGCCGGCTTGTCCCTGCTGAGGGTCGCGATCGCCTCGCTATCGCAGACAACCAGGCCCTCTTGCAGCTTGTGCAGCTCGGCCTTCGCGTCTTCCCAGCTTTCGACTTCGACTACGCCGATGCCGGCGTTGCGGAGGGCGGTGCCGGCGGCCTGCGCGCCAGGCGAATTGCGGGAGACTTTGACGATCGTGGTGGTCATGACTGGGCGACCCGGCCGCGCCGCTTTCGCGGGGCGTCACGGGCCTGTTCGATAGAGTGAAATTCAGTATAGGCGCGCGTTTCCGGACAAACTGTAGGACCCGGCTTACAGGTAAGCGTTTCTCCCATGAACCCCGCCGCGGCCCGTAAAATGACAACCGCGGCCCATTTTGGGGGCCGGAAGCACGACGCCAACGATGCCCCGACCGACCCCCCTCACGGTATTCATTGCCGACGACTCTGCCCCCGTCGCGGAAATGCTTACCGAATTGATCCATTCGCCGGGGCGAATCGAGGTGGTGGGCATAGGCGAGACCGAAGGCAAGACGATCGAGTCGATCCGGACCCTGCGGCCCGACGTCGTGGTCCTGGACCTGCAGCTGAAGGATGGCTCCGGCACCAACGTGATTCGCGCGGTGCGCGCGCATCGCGAGTTCGATTCCACCCGCTTGATGGTCACTTCCAACCATGCCTCGCCGCAAATGCGCGCGGGCTGCCTCGAGCTGGGCGCGAACGATTACTTCGACAAGGTGAAGGAGCTGGGAGCGCTTTCCGCGAAGCTCAGCGAGCTCGCGGACAAGAAGCTCGGACAGCGCTCATGAAGCCGCGGGAGCCTCGATGCACACCTGGCCCTCGACTACGCTCACCGGGTAGGTCCTGAGGGGCACCATGCACGGTGGCGCCTCGACGCGCCCGCTGGGAATGTGGAACGCCCCGTTGTGGAAGTTGCACTCCACCACTTCGCCGTCGATTTCCCCCTCGGACAGGGACCCCGGGCCATGGGTGCAGGTGTCGTCGGTGACGAAGAACCGTCCGCCGAGATTGAACACCGCGAGTATCAGGCCGTCGCGCTCCACCTTGATGGCGCCGCCGTCGGGAACATCCTGCGTCGGACAGAGTTGCAACATCGAACCGTTTCCGTGCATGGGGATCGCACAAGTGCGCGTTGACCGCATTTTAGCGCGTTTGCTAAAGTAGAACCACAGAAAGGAACGCCGTTCCGCATCAAGGAACGCACGTTTCTCCCCTCCGAGGATTCCATGAAAGCCGAACACAACGAACTGCTGACGCGCACCGGGCCCGGCACCCCGATGGGCGAGCTCTTCCGCCGCTACTGGCAGCCGATCCTGCTTTCGTGGGAGCTGCCGGAGCCCGATTGCCCGCCAGTGCGCGTGAAGTGCCTCGGCGAGCGCATGGTCGCGTTCCGCGACAGCAGCGGGCGCCTCGGGCTGGTCGACGAGTTCTGCGCGCATCGCGGCGTCTCGCTCTGGTTCGGGCGCAACGAGGAGAACGGCCTGCGTTGTCCCTATCACGGCTGGAAGTACGACGTGACCGGGCAGTGCGTGGACGTTCCGTCGGAAGCCGCCGAGAGCGGCTTCTGCCAGAAGATCAAGCTCAAGTCCTATCCACTCGTGGAGCGCGGCGGCACGATCTGGGTCTACATGGGCCCCGCCGAGCAGCAGCCGCCGCTCCCGGAATGGGAGTTCGCTACCGTCCCGGCCGAGCAGAGCTACATGTCGCGGCGCTGGCAGGAGTGCAACTGGCTGCAGGCGCTGGAAGGCGGCATCGATTCCAGCCACGTGTCCTTCCTGCATAGCGGAGCGCTCAACACCGACCCGCTGTTCAAGGGCTCGAAAGGCAACCAGTACAACCTCGGCGACAAGAAGCCCGTGTTCGAGGTGGCCGAGAGCGAAGGCGGCCTCTTCATCGGCGCGCGGCGCAACGCGGAGGACGGCAAATACTATTGGCGCATCACGCCGTGGGTGATGCCCTGCTTCACGATGGTGCCTCCACGCGGCGACCATCCGATGCATGGGCATTTCTGGGTCCCGATGGACGACGAGAACTGCATGGCGTGGAGTTTCGATTACCACCCGGTGCGGCCCCTCTCGGAGCTCGAGCGCGAGGCGATGGAGGCCGGCAAGGGCGTGCACGTGAAGGTGCAGCCGTTGACGTTCCGGCCGCTGCAGAACCGCGACAACGACTACCTCATCGACCGCGCGGCGCAGAAGTCCGGCAAGACCTTCAGCGGCGTGGAGGGCATCGGCATGCAGGACGCGTCGCTGCAGGAGAGCATGGGCCCGATCCAGGATCGCACCAAGGAGAACCTGGTCTCGACCGACAACGGAATCATCATGGCGCGTCACCGGTTGATGAAGGCCGCGAAGGAGCTGGCGGCCAAGGGAACGCTGCCGCCGGGCCGCGAGCCGTCGCACCAGAAGATCCGCTCGGTGGCGGTGGTGCTGCCCCCGGGAACGCCATTCAAGGAGGGCGCGGGAGAAGCATTGAAGGCGCGCGAAGGCGTGGCGCAGACGTCGGTCTAGCCGGAGAGATTCGTGGAAAAAGTGTTGGCCGCGGTGCGGACCGCTCCGAGCAAGACGGAGATCCGCGAGTTCCCCATGCCGGAGATCCCGGCCGACGGCGCACTCATGAAGATGGAGGTCGCGGGCATCTGCGGCACCGACGTGAAGCTGTACAAGACGCCGCCCTCCGCCGCGCCGGTGATCATGGGCCACGAGAACATCGGCTACATCGCCAAGGCAGGGCGCGAATTCACGCGCCGCAAGGGCTTCAAGGAAGGCGACCTGGTGTTCATCGAGCACTACGTCTCCTGCGGCAAGTGCGAGTGGTGCCACCTCGGCCAGTACCGCCATTGCGAGAACACCGACTGGCGCAACAACCCCGATGCCATCCGCTACGGCTATACCTCCGCCGAAAAGGCCCCTCACCTCTGGGGAGGCTTCGCGCAATACGTGTACCTGCCCTGGAATGCCGTGGTGCACCACGTGCCCCCGGGAGTCACGCCGGAACTCGCCGGCCTGGTGACGCCGATGGCGAACGGCATCGAGTGGTCGCTCTTCGACGGCGGTGTGGGCTACGACTCGTCGGTGCTCATCCAGGGCCCGGGACAGCAGGGCCTCTCGCAGACGGTCATCTGCAAGCAGGCCGGCGCCTCGCTCATCATCGTCACGGGAACCTCCAAGGACGGCGCGCGGCTCGAAGTGGCGAAGCAGATGGGCGCCGATCACGTGATCGACGTGAACAAGGAAGATCCGCTCGCGCGGATCATGGAGATCACCGGCGGCAAGGGCGTCGACGTGGTGCTCGACTGCACGGCAGGCGCAGGGACCATCCCGGTGCTGCTCGGCATCGAGGCGCTCAAGCGCAAGGGCGGGACGATGGTGGTGCAGGGCGAGATGCCCGAATTCCCGAACTTCCCCATCGGCAAGATGACGGTGAAGTTCATCACGCTGAAGAGCGCGCGC
>DATLEL010000146.1:0-2520 GCA_035525255.1 Usitatibacter sp. | reverse complement strand
CTCCCGGCGGTAGGGCTCTTCGCGGAACAGCGCTTCGGTCATGCGAGGATTTTCCGTCATAATCCACCCCAATTCCCAGGGAGAATACAGCCATGACGAACCCCACAGTCATTCGCGCCGCCGTGCTCTGCGCGGTACTCGCGCTCGGCGCCACGATGCCGCTGGCGAAGACCTTCCGCTACTCGAGCCAGGGCGACATCGTCACCATCGATCCCCACGCGCAGAACGAAGGCTTCACCAATGCCTTCCTCGACCATATCTACGAGCCCCTGGTCACCCGCGGCCGGGACCTCAAGGTCGAGCCGTGCCTCGCGGTGTCGTGGCAGGCGATGGGCCCGACGGTGATGCGCTTCAAGCTGCGGCCCAACGTGAAGTTCCACGACGGCACGCCCTTCACCGCCGACGACGTGGTGTTCTCCATCCAGCGCGCGCTCGCCGATACCTCGAACTTCAAGCCCTATCTTGCCGGCGTGAAGGAAGCGAAGATGGTGGACACGCTGACCGTCGATATCCTGACCGAGGGCCCGGCGCCGGTGCTGGTGCCGCAGCTGACCGAGGTGCGCATGATGAGCCGCGCCTGGGCGACCAAGCACAACGTCACCAAGCCGCAGGATTTCAAGAACAAGGAAGAGACCTTCGCCTCGCGCAACGCCAACGGCACCGGCCAGTACGTCCTCAAGACGCGCGAAGCCGACGTGAAGACGGTGGCGGTGCTCAACTCCAACTGGTGGGGCAAGCCCGAGGGCAACGTGAACGAGATCGTCTACCAGCCGATCAAGCAGGATTCCACCCGCCTCGCCGCGCTCCTGTCCGGCGAGATCGACTTCGTCCTCGACCCGTCGCCCCAGGACATCCCGCGCCTCAAGCAGGATCCGAAGCTGAAGGTGCTCGAAGGCAACGAGAACCGCACCGTGTTCCTCGGCATGGACCAGCTCCGCGACGAGCTGCAGTACTCGAGCGTGAAGGGCAAGAACCCGTTCAAGGACAAGCGCGTGCGGCAGGCCTTCCAGAAGGCGATCGACCTGAACGCGATCAAGTCCCAGGTGATGCGCGGCCTGTCGGTCCCGACGGCGATCATGTTCGCTCCGCAGGTGGACGGGTACCCGAAGGATCTCGACCGCGTGAAGGGCCCGGATCGCGAGGGCGCGCGCAAGCTGATGGCCGACGCCGGCTACCCGCAGGGCTTCGAGATCACGCTCGACTGCCCCAACAACCGCTACATCAACGACGAGAAGATCTGCGTCGCGGTCGCCGCGATGCTGGCGCAGATCAACGTGAAAGTGCGCGTGAACGCGATGCCGCGCGCGCAGTACTTTCCCAAGATCCAGAACTTCGACACCAGCTTCTACATGCTGGGCTGGGGCGTGCCGACCTTCGACCCGCAGTACGCCCTGCAGAGCCTCATGCGCACGCTGGTGCCCAAGACCGCGGATGGAGACTACAACCTGGGCCGGTACTCCAACGCGAGGGTCGACCAGATCATCGACACCCTCAAGACCGAGACCGACCGCGCCAAACGCGCAAGCCTCGCGCGCGAGGCGAGCCAGGTGCACATGGACGACGTGGGCCACATCCCGCTGCACTTCCAGGTGATTCCGTGGGCGATGCGCTCCAACGTGAGCGTCGTGCACCGCGCGGACAACAAGGTGACGGTGAAGTGGGTGAAGGTGCAGTGACGCCGCCTTGATCGCCTTCATCCTCCGGAGGTTGTTGCAGGGCGTGCTGGTGATGCTCGTGGTGGGCTTCATCGCCTTCTCGCTCTTCAACTTCGTCGGCGACCCGGTGTCGCTGATGCTGCCGCCGGAGGCGACCCAGGCCGATCGCGACCAGATGCGCCAGACGCTGGGCCTGGACAAGCCGTTCTACGTGCAGTTCGTGACCTTCCTCGGCAACGCGGTGCAGGGGAATTTCGGCATCTCGCTGCGGCTCGGGCGGCCGGTGTCGACGCTGCTGGTGGAGCGCCTGCCCGCCACGCTCGAGCTTGCCTTCACCGCGGCGCTCATCGGGCTCGCCATCGGCATCCCGGTCGGCGTGTACACGGCTTTGCACCGGGATTCGTGGATATCGCGCGCGATGCTCACGACCTCGCTGGTGGGCGTGTCGCTGCCCAACTTCCTCATCGGCATCTTCCTGATCCTGATCTTCGCCGTGTGGCTGGGGCTGCTGCCGTCGTTCGGGCGCGGCGATACGGTGAAGGTCGGCTTCTGGAGCACGGGGCTGCTGACGACGTCGGGACTGCGCGCGCTGGTGCTCCCGGCGATCACGCTCGGCTTCTACCCGGTGACGCTCATCATGCGGCTGGTGCGCTCGGAGATGCTCGAGGTGCTGCGCACCGACTACATCAAGTTCGCGCGGGCGCGCGGCCTGAACGACCGCACGGTCCACTTCGGCCACGCGCTCAAGAACACGCTGGTGCCGGTGATCACCATCACCGGGCTGCAGCTGGGCGCGATCATCGCCTTCGCGATCATCACCGAGACGGTGTTCCAGTGGCCGGGCATGGGGCTGCTCTTCATCCAG
>DATLEL010000137.1:0-2033 GCA_035525255.1 Usitatibacter sp. | reverse complement strand
CCCAAGCGCGCCTATCGCCGCGATGCCGCCGAAGGCAGTGTCGCCATCTGCGTGGGCGTGAAGCCGATCGCGCAGTTCGTCGCCCATGACGCCACGGCCGACGGAGAGGCGGAGCTGAAGGCGTTGCGCCAGGGCATCACCATGCCGTTGCGCACGCTGCCGGAGGATGAGAGCGGCCGCATCGTGCCGATCCACGAATGGGCGGTGATCAACCTGAGCGAGGGCGGGCTCAAGGTGCGGCGCAGCTCGCGCACCACGACCGAGATCGCGGTGGGCGACGTGGTGGGCATCAAGGCCGCCGGCAAGGCGCTCTGGACCATCGGCATCGCGCGCTGGATCACGGCGCTCGAGGACGGCACTACCGAGTTCGGCGTTCAGTTCTTCGCCGACGCGGTCTGCGCAGTATGGGTGCGGCCGGCGCAGGCGGGCGCGCGCAAGCTCGGCGTGCTGCTCTCCGGCGGGCAGGAGCAGGTGAACGAGTCGGTGCTGGCCCCGCCGAACACCTACGTGGACGGGCGCGAATACGAGCTGCGCGGCGAGGACTACCGTTCGCGCGTGCGGGCTTCGGGGCTGGTGGAGGGCAACTCGCGCTTCGAGCTGTTCCACGTCGTGCCTTCCTAGGGACTCATCCCGCTTCTTCCCGCGTCCATGCACCGGTGCCCGTCTGCGTATCCGCCTGCAGCGTGAACTGGTCGCCGCAGACCTGGCAGCGAAAGCGGATCCGCAGCGCAAGCGGCATCGCGCCGCTGTCGATGGACGAATCCAGCGCCTGCTGTTCGGCGGGCGTGAGCTGCCGCTCCTCGATACGCGCGAGCACGCCACGGTCGACTTCCTCCGCCGCCAGCCGCACGGCGTGCACGAGGTCGTCAGGCTTGCGGAAGGAATGCGAGGTGAGCTCGCGACATTCTTCGCACGGTGGCATCCTTATTCCATCTTGATGTCGGCGGCCTTGCCGACCTTGCGCCAGCGGTCGATGTCGTTGCGGATGATTTCTCCGAAGGCTTCCGAGCTCATCGGCGAAGGCACCGCGCCTTCGCGGACCAGGAACTCCTTCATCTCCTCGGTCGCGAGCGCCTTGTTGATTTCGCCATTCAGCTTGGCGATGACGTCTCTCGGCGTGCCCGCCGGCGCGAGCACGCCCCACCACAGCTCTACGTCATAGCCTTTCGCGCCGAAGTCGGCTAGGGGCGGAAGACCAGGAGCAACAGGCGACGCCTGCGCGGTGGTGACGCCGATGCCCTTCACCTTGCCGGCTTTCACGTGCTGGTAGACCGAAGGCACGCTCGCGATCAGCACCTGCACGTGGCCGCCGATGAGGTCCGCGGTCGCGGGTCCCATCCCCTTGTAGGGCACGTGCGTGAGGCTCAGGCCGGCCGCGTCGTTGAGGAGCTCGGTGGCGAAGTGGTTGATGCTGCCGGGCCCCGAGGTCGCGTAGTTGAGAGCCGCGCCCCGGGACCTGGCCAGCGCGAAGAATTCCTGGGGCGTGCTCGCGGCGACGGTCGGTGCCACGGCCAGCACCAGCGGCCCCTTGCCGATCATCGCCACCGGCACGAATGCCTTCGCAGGATCGTAGGGCAGGTTCTGGTGCACCGCCGCTTTCGTGGTGTACGACGACGAGATCATCACGATGGTGTGGCCGTCCGCGGGAGATTTCGCGACGAAGCCCTCGCCGATGGAGCCCGTAGCCCCGGGGCGGTTCTCCACCACCACCGGCTTGCCGAATGCGTCCGACAGGCGCTTGCCGATGGCGCGCGCGAACGTATCGTTCGAGCCGCCCGGCGGCGACGTGACCACGAACAGGATCGGCTTGGACGGAAAGGCGGCGGCGCCCTGCGCGGCGGCAGGGGGCGATGCAACCAGTGCCGCCGCGGCCAGCGCGGCGATTCGAAGCTTGCTCATCATCGGTACTCCTCGTGGTTCGTGATCGTTCGGGCTCAACGCATGCGGAATTTTTCCACGGCGCTCGCGTTCCATGAAAGGCCATTGCCGGGGCGCGTGGGGATCACCGCGAAACCGTCCTCGATGGCGATCGG
>DATLEL010000131.1:0-3962 GCA_035525255.1 Usitatibacter sp. | reverse complement strand
CCGCGAGCTTGGGCTCGGCGACCGCGCCGCGTGCGATCGACAACACCGGTGCGAGGCCCGACCCGCCCGCGATGCAGACGATGTCGCGAGGGCTGTCGGTGCGCAGGTAGGCCAGGCCATAGGGACCGTCGAGCGTGATGGCGCTGCCGACCGCGACCTTGTCGAACAGCGTCACGGTGCCGACGCCACCGGGAACCCGCCGCACGATGAATTCCCACGCGCCGCTGCCGTCGTCGACGTTCGACATCGAGTAGGTGCGCGGTGCATCGAGGCCGGGAAGATAGAACAGCGCGTACTGCCCCGGCAGGAAGGATGGCGAACCGGGCGCCGCGCGGAAGCGGAATTCGCGCATGTCGTGCGTCACGTCGCGCGTCGCTTCGAGCGTCGCCTGGAATCGCGCGGGCCGATGGTGGGGCACGTTCTCGGGACGCAGCCGCACCTTGATGCGGCAATCGCTGCCGGGCTGTGCCTGGCATGCCAGCACGCGGTTCTTCGCGCGGTCGCGCTCCCCCAGACCGGGTGCGTCGGGCCGGAGCGAATGGATCTCCCCTTCCAGCATTTCCACCTTGCAGGTGCCGCATGAGCCCGCATTGCATTCGTACGGCATGCCGAGCCCCGCACGCAGCGCGGCGCGCAGCAGCGTGTCGTCCTCGGCGCAGGTGAATTCGGGCCCGTCGGCAATGCGGACGTTGCGCATCACTCCGCCATGTGGGCGCCGGAAAGCGACGGGATGTATCCCAGGCGCCGCGAGATCGCCTCCGCCGAAGCGACCACGGCCGGAATGGTGGTCTGTACGTTCTTCTTGCTCATGCGCTGCACCGGGGCGGCGACGCTGATGGCGGTGGTGACCTGCCCGGAGTGATCGCGTATCGGTGCCGCGATGCAGCGCAGCCCGACCTCGATCTCCTCGTCGTCGATCGCATAGCCGCGCTGCTTGATGGCGGCCAGCTCTTCCATCAGGACTTCCGGATCGGTAATGGTGTTCGCGGTGTAGCGGCGCAGTCCCGCATCGATCACCTGCTGTTGCACTTCGGGCGGCTGGTGGGCCAGCAGGATCTTGCCCACGCTGGTGCAATGCGCTGGCGCGCGCGAGCCCAGGCCCGACGACATGCGCACCGCCTGGCGGCTCTCGCGGATGCGGATATAAAGCACGCTCAGGTGATCGAGGATCGCCAACTGCACCGTCTCGCCGGTGAGGTCCGCGAGCGCATGGATCTGGCCCTGCGCCTCGGACGCGGCGTCCATCTTGCGGCGCACCAGCGTCCCCAGCTCGAACAGCGCCAGGCCGAGGCGGTATTTTCCGGTCTCGCGGTTCTGCTCGAGGATGTCGTATTCGACCAGCGTGGTCGCCAAACGGTGCACGGTGCTCTTCGCGAGGCCCAGCCGGTTGGCGAGCGCGCTGATGCCCATCTCGTACTCGTTCTCCGAGAAGGCCTTGGTGAGGCGAATGGAATTCGCCACCGACGAGAGCCGCATGCGCCGCGGCTTGGGCTTCTTGACCTTCGCGTCCATCATCCGCGCGGCGTGTCCGCCAGGGCGGGACGCACCGAGATGCGCATCGCCACGCTATAGGCCGTCGCCACGATGGCGATGACGATGACGCTCAAGCCGACACCCCAGCCGTCGAGGTGTTGCTCCACGCCCGGCACCAGGTAGCGGGCGGCGGCGAGGCCGGCGATCGCGAGCGACAGCAGTGCGATCGCGATGCTCATCACGCGCGAAGCCGCCGCGGCGCGCGCATCGGCCGAGCGCACCAGGTGGCTTACCCATAATCCGTTCAGGGCATCGGTCGCCATCATGCCGGCGGTGAACACGAGGCCGAGCAGGGCCGCGAAGATCCAGCCCGCCAGGTGCGAGCCGGTGACCGAGAACAGCACCGCCTGGCTGATGGTGTCGAACGACAGCGCGAAGGCCGCACCCACCGCGGCGATCAGCACCGGGTGCTCGGCTTGCGTGAGCCGTGAGAAGAAGCGGCTCTTCAGTCCGACGGCGCGGACCACCTGGTCGCGCGGCGTGCGCAGCACCGCGAGCAGGTTGGCGAAACCCAGCAGCAACAGGAATGCGATGGAGATCCACACGCCGGTGTGCTCCAGCCAGGACGGCGCCTGCCATTCTGTCGCGACGGTCGCCACCACGATGGCAACGGCCGTCACGACCACGCCATGCCCGGCGGAAAACAGCAGGCCCGACCAGCGCGACAGGCGCGGCTTGCGCCCGGCGTTGAAGCGCGCGAGCCCATCGATCGCCGCAAGATGATCCGGGTCGAGCCCGTGCTTGAGTCCCAGCAGGAACACCACCGCAACCAGCGACAGCCAATGCGTCGGGAGGGATTCAGTCATTTCTTGCGCCTTGTGCCTCGAGGCTCGCGCCTACTTCACCAGGAACAGGTCGTTCCAGAGGGCTTCCCACTTCTGCGATTCCTTGAGGATGGTGTTGGGATCGCTCATCACGAACGGGAAGTTGTTGAGCTCGCTCTTGACCTTGGTGCTGGCCGGCACGCGCCCCATCGATTCGTACAGCTTCTGCCCCTCGGGAGACAGCACGAAGTCCACGAACAGCAGCGCCGCGGCAGGATGCGGCGCACTGCGCGCGACACCGATGCCCTGGGGCCGTGCGATCACCGGCTGCACCGGAACGAAATCGATCGGCGCGCCCTTCTTCTTGAGCGACTCGATGTTCGCGTTGTACATGGTGAGGCCGACGGGGATCTCACCGGTCGCGACCAGTTGCGCCAGCAGCACGTGGCCCTTGCGGACATCGGGCTTCATCGCGCCCAGCTTGCGGAAGTAATCCATGCCGCGAGCCTCGCCCCAACTCTTCACAACGCCCGCCATCCACTCGCTGTCGGTGGCCTCGATGCCGATGCGTCCGCGCCATTTCGGATCGAGGAAGCCGTCGTACGTCGCCGGCAGCTCCTCGCGCTTCACCTTCTGCGTGTTGTAGCCGACCACGAAGAAATTCAGCCGGTCGGGATACCAGCTGCGATGGGGCGGAATACCGCCCGGCGGCAAGTCGGCGAGATAGGGCGAATGCACTTCCGCCAGCAGCTTCTCCTGCGCCAGCGCTTCCATCTCGGGCCCATTGGTCTCGACCACGTCGACCGTGTGGCGGTTGCCCTGGGCCTCTGTGATCACGCGCTGCACGACCTTGTCCGAGAGCGCGCGCCACAGCTCGACCTTGACGCCGTACTTCTTCTCGAAGGCCTCGGCGAGCGGCTTCGATTCGGTGGGTGCGAGCGACGTATATAGGACGACCGTGCCTTCCTGCCGCGCACGCTCCACCAGGCGCGTGTCGCGGTCGGCGCCGCGATAACGAAACAGCTCGTCGTTCCTTGCCGGGACCTGGGCCAGGACGGCGGACGCGAGCAACGATGCGGCGGCAGCTGCGAGAAGTCTGGGGACCATGGGGATTGGGCAGTGCGGCGAAATTGACCGTCTCCGACATTCTATGTTTGAATCGATCGATTCGCAATTTTCGGAACGCTGTTCGTCATAGCGGAACGGTAACATGTCCACCAAGACCCAGACCACCACCACGCACTACCATATCCAGAAGAAGCGCCGCGCCGAGTTCCTCGACGAATGGCGCCACTATCGGCAGAGCGTGATCCGCCAGGAGGATGTGGTCCTGCAGAAGACCGCTCGCGGCCTGCGCACCGGTGTGTACATGGGCTGGGACGGCGACCGCCCGACGCGCTGCCTCGACGCGCTGGTCCACGAAGTCGATCCGGGCGTCACCACCACCGTACACCGCCATTCGTGGGACGCCATCCTCTTCATGGTGGAGGGCAGTGGCTGGACCGAGGTGGACGGCGTGCGCTACGACTGGAAAGCGTGGGACGCCATCCATATCCCGGCGTGGAGCTGGCACCGCCACGGCAACGACGGCGACAAGCCCGGCCGCTTCATGAGCTATTCGTCGGAGCCCACGCTGTGGACGCTCGGCATGAGCCTCATCGAGGA